>JAIXNB010000006.1 GCA_020697515.1 Nanobdellota archaeon | reverse complement strand
TGTTTGAGTTCGATCAAGTGAGAAAGAGGATGTCTGTGGTAGTTAAAAAAGGGGATAGGTACCTAGCGTTTGTAAAAGGAGCGCCGGAGAAAATACTAGAAATATCTAAATATATATACATAGGTGACAAAGTAGTAGGTATATCAAAATATAAAAAAATTATAGATAGTATAATCGATAAGTTTGCAAAAGAAGGTTATAGGTTGCTAGCAATAGGATACAAGGAGTTAAATAATACTAATGATGCTTATAATTTGGACAAGGTGGAGAAAGATATAGTATTTTTGGGTATTATTGCGATGGAAGATCCTATAAGGGAGGAAGTAAAGGATGCCATAGATTTCTCAAAACGTGCAAACATAGACGTAATAATAATAACTGGGGACCACCCGGAAACTGCCAAAATAGTTGCTAAAAAAATAGGAATAAATTCAGATTACTTGCTGGCGAAGGATATAAAAAAGCTATCGGATGAAAGGTTAGTAGATTTATTGAAAAATAAAGTAAAAATTATAGCGAGAGCAGATCCTTCAGACAAATATAGAATAGTAAAAGCATTCAAAAACAAAGGATATTATACCGCAATGACAGGAGACGGTGTGAATGATGCAGCTGCCCTAAAGCTAGCAGATATAGGTATTAGTCTCGCAGATGCTACGGACATAGCAAAGGAGTCAGCCGATATGATATTACTAAATAATAGTTTTAAATCGATCATAGAAGCTATAAAAGAAGGAAGGAGAATTCTATACGACTTACAAACGTTTTTATTGATTATTTTATCAACAAATATCGCATTATTAATCAATACTCTTTTATCCTTCTTTACTTTACATAAGATAATTCTCAAAGCGACCCATATTTTGATAATAAATCTAGCTTTAGAGACTGTAAACTCCATGGTTGTCGGAACTAATGAAATATCTAATAAAATGCTCATGAAAAAGCCTGAAAAACATTTTATCAATAAGAGTTTTGTATTAGAGTTAATAAAACATGGTCTAATTTTAGGAGTATTCTCGTATTTCTTGATAGCATTTCTAAAAGATCCATCTCCATTCACAATAATATTGTACCTAGCTCTATCCAGGTATATCATCTTTATATATTATCAGAAAAAGTTCGATATTTTGTTCACAAAAAACAAATGGTTTTATGTAGCTATTGCAATATCATTAACTATACTCTTAGTGTCCGCAATACCTCCTATAAACAAATATACACATTTATATCTACCAGACGTCTCTGAGATATTATTATCACTTGTATTCGTAGGTCTCACCTACTTAGTATATCTGTTTTTAATTTATAAAGAAGTGAAATATCAGACGGTACCTGAACAACATCACCAATCAGCTAACTCTGACCGTCATCATAAAATTTAATAACACTTCAAGCTTTAAAATAAAATCATGAAAAAAGTATCTATAATAATCCCAGTTTATAAGAGTGGAAAAGCTGTAGATACTGTTAAAAAGCTGCAGGAAGATCCATATCTTAATAAGGAATTCATACTTTATGTAAGCTCTCCTGAAGAATCCTTTTTAAAAGAACTTGATAAATTAAAAGATTACACAAATGTTAAGATTATAATAAAGAATGAACGAGTTGGGAAAGTTACAGCAGTGAATAGAGCTGTTAAGCTTGCTAAAGGAGATGTGTTCATATTCTTTGATGCAGATGCAATCCCTGCAAAATTTAATATAGGAGATGTTGTAAAAGCTTGTAAAGAGTATGAACTTGTGGAATTTCCAAAAACAAAAATACCAAAAAACCTTATAGGGAAGCTTACACACATAGAGTACTTTGGGTATTTTGGTATATTACAAAGAGTGTCGTCTAGAATTAAGAGGAGTATTGCCTTGAATGGGGCAGGTTTTGCTGTACGTAGAGATGTTTGGGAGAAGTTAGGTGGATATAGAAGAGTAATTTTAGAAGATATGGACTTCGCAACACGTATATATATAATGGGTGGAAAGTACTATCTTCTAGATAATACTATTATAAAAATAGAACCAGTCCCTACTTGGAAAAAGTGGATTGATCAAAGAAAGAGATGGGCCTATGGAGGTGTTGAGTGGTTTTTTACATATCCTAAGACTATTCTATCTTTTTTTATTAAATATCCATTGTGGCTCCTAGCATATATAATGTTCATAAATCCCGCTATCCCGTTATATTTTCTATCGTTTCTTCTACCTCATAACTGGTTGTATGGAGCTGCACTATCCGCATTAATAATACTATCTACAAAATTTTCCCCATTATTATTTTTCATTTTGCCATTAACGTTTATAGAGTCTATTATTAGAGGATTTCTTCTCTTCATTAGTACTGTAATAATGTTTTTAATCTTATATGAAGTCGCATATAAGATAGTATGGAGAAAATTTGTAAATCCCTTGTGGATCTTGGGTTACGTATTAGTATATTCTCCATTATGGTTATTAATAATAATTAGTATGGTGCTACATTATATAATCTTCGAGAAACCTCCCAAAATGGACTGGAAAATATAAAGCATTCTTTTATCTTTTTAATTTATGATAAGATTTATTGCGCTGGGAACTGGGGCAACATTTCCTACTGAAAACAGAAATCATCCATCATTTTATTTTGAATATAAAGGAATAGGCATTCTTTTTGACTGTGGTGAGAATACCCAAAGGCAGTTTAGAATTGCCAAACTATCTCCTACAAAGCTAAGATACATTCTAATCACTCATTGGCATGGAGACCACGTTTTGGGACTTCCCGGATTATTATTTAATTTAGCAAATTTGGAGTATAATAAAAGGTTGGGTATCATATTACCAAAAGGTTATAAAGATAGACTTTTAGAACTAATCAAAATTTATGAAATACCCATAGATTATGATCTAGATATTATAGAAGTTGAAAAAGATGGTATAGTCATAGATGAAAAAGAGTTCTACATCAATGCCATGTATGTAAAGCACAGTGTTCCTACATTAGCGTATTATTTTAAGCAAAAGGATTATTGGAGATTATATAATAGTAAGCTGAAAGAGTATGGGCTCTATGGGAAACACGGGCTATTAACACATCTAAAAGAGAAAAACGAGATAGAGTATAGAGGTAAAAAAATTAAGATAGAAGAAGTAGGCTATATAAAAAAAGGCTTTAAGTTTACATATATTACTGACACTCTTTATTTTAATAGACTCATTGATTTTGCTAGAGATAGTGATATATTGGTTATAGAATCTACATACATAGGAGATCCCGAGAAAGCTAAGGAGCATTTCCATATGGACTTTTCAGAAGCATACAAAGTTTTTAAAAACAGTAATAGCAATATAATGTTAGTCACACACGTCAGCCAAAGGTATGAAGAATATTTAGACACTATAGAACAGAGGGTGCAGACCTATGATGGAGTATATTTAATTAGAGATTTTGATAAATTCTGGTTTGAGAAAAACATAATAACTTTAGAACTTCAAGGAAAAACAGTTAAGTATTTAAGAGATGAAAAAAGCGGGAAGAATATAAAAATATAGCCAAAGTTATAGGAGATTTTTTAACTCTTCTTCAATCTTCCTTAACTCCTCCTCTATTTGTTTTAATTCATCAATCTCTACTTTAACTATATCCTCGGTTTGTTTAGATTCTACCTTAGTACTCTTTCGTTTCCTTCTAGTTTTTTGTACTTTTTGTTCTTTCTTTATTTCCTGCGAAGCTTCTAGAGATTCTATGCTTTCAATTTCTTCTCTAGGTGGTAAAGCTTTATATAACCTATCTAATATTTCCCTTATTTCCCCGATTCTTTCTATGGCCATGTTTATTAGCTCTATCTTCTTGTTTTTTGATTTAATTTCTTCTAGAACATGGTGAAGTTGTAGATAGATATTCTTTTTTGCTTCCAAAAGTTCTCTTTTTACAGTTAGGGATTCTGGTATTCCAACGTAAATTGTCATTGTTTTTAAACAGAATATATATCAACATATGCGCCGGCCGGGATTCGAACCCGGGTCACG
>JAIXNB010000005.1 GCA_020697515.1 Nanobdellota archaeon | reverse complement strand
GACTTCATACAGAGGTTCTGGGATTCACTCCCCCACCGACGGACTCATTATCCGTCGGGCTATCTCTCTATTACTTCCTTTCTCGACGGAAACATCCCTTAATTTTTATTGGTTTCACAGTATTTAAACTTCCCCACCCCATCCTAAAGGGCAAGGTTTTCTGTTATATAAAACTATTAGACCTCTATACTTTCCCCAGGCTGAATTACAAATACTTTTACACCCTTCTTCCCTGCTTCATCCTTGAAATAATACGGATCTGCTCTAATTAAGGACCATGTATTGTAATGCATTGGAATAGCATATTTAGGTTTTAGGTAATCTAGTGATATCAAAGCCTGTTCAACATCCATAATAAACCTACCTCCTATAGGTATCAATGCTAAATCTATTGGACCAAAGAGTTTTCCTATAAGTTCCATATCTTTAAACAACATAGTATCTCCCGAGTGATATATTTTTCTGTCATCTATTTCTACAACAAATCCAGCAGGATTGCCTAACGCTACTAATTCTCCTCTATCATCAATATACGTCGAGGTATGGACTGCTGGCACCATGGAAATCTTAATACCTCCTATATCAATGGTGCCTCCATAGTTCATCCCGATAGTATCTATACCAAACTTTGACAAGTAAACTGCTAATTCATAAATAGCAACTGTCTTCGCTCCAGTATTCTGAGCTATTTCAATAGTATCACCCAAATGATCATTGTGTGCATGAGTAACCAAAATTAAATCTACATCTCTAATATCTTTTGCCTTAGTGGTGCTCGCAGGGTTTTCATTTAAAAAAGGATCTATCAAAATTTTGCCTTGCGACCCTTCTATCATAAAGGCAGAATGTCCGAACCACCTAACCAACACCATATAATTAGTTTGGTAAAATATATTATAAACTCATTGAATTGATAAAAGTTAACACATCTTTATGTGGTATATGATAGTAACCTATATTGTGATGTTTTCAACATTTGTTGGACTAATATTCAGTTATTTTAATCTTCTTCTATTATTAGAGAAAAGAGAAGAGAAGAGAAAATTAATGAAACTTCCAAAAGTCTCTATAATAGTTCCGGCGTATAATGAAGAAGCACACATTGCGGAAACAATAGAATCTCTGTTAAACTTAGATTATCCTAAGGATAAACTCGAGATAATTGTAATAGATGATGGGAGCACAGATAGAACATATAATATTGCTAAAAAATATGAAGAAAAATATCCAGATATTGTTAAAGTATATAGGAAAAGAAATGGCGGAAAAGCTTCAGCACTAAATTTTGGAATAAAACTAGCAACCGGAAAATATATAGCAACAATGGATGCTGATTCTGTTGTTCCAAGAGAAGCATTAAAAAAGATGCTGGAATACTTCACAGATGAAAGGGTTATGATTGTTATTCCAGCCGTCCAGGTAAAAAGAAAGAAAACATTTATTGAAAAAGTTCAATATATAGAATATTCCTATAACAACACCTTAAGGGAGATTTTCGAAAAGCTTAATTCTATATATGTTGCCCCAGGCCCATTCTCAGTATTTCGTAGAGAATTATTTGAAAAAATAGGATACTTTGATGAGAACAACTTAACTGAAGATATGGAAATAGCTTTAAGGGCTCAACATCATGGCTATAGGATTAGATACTGCCCAGAAGTTATTATTAAAACTGAGACTCCAAAAACATTCAAACAATTGTTTAGACAAAGAATAAGGTGGTATTTAGGTTTTGTGGAAAACTATCTCAAATATAGAAAAATAAGAAACTTTTTATTAAGAGAGTTAGTATTTGCATCTGCGTGGATCTTTATAATCGTACCAACAATACTTCTACTTCTCAATATGTATTTTAATCTGGAAGGGGTATTTGCTAGTGTAAATTATTACTTATCCATAAAGTTTGATATATTACCTGAGATCCTCTATGCTTTGTATTATCCATCTATAAATTGGGAAGTAATAAAAACAGCATATATCGCTAATGGGTTATGGTTAACATTTTTAGGGATCGTTATTTTTATAATATTCATTTTATTAGTAAGGTTTGCATGGAAATATGAGAAAGATAGAAGCATAGGAGCTTTGATAGCATATAGCTATATGTATACTATTGTATATTCTATATTCTGGTTAGGGGTGTTTTATTATAAGATTTTTGGAAAGGAACTACGATGGGGCGGGATTGTATGGAAGAATAGCTTACTAAATAAACTAAAAAATGGAAGAATCTTTGAGAGATTAAACAAGTGGCTAACATAGCTCGAAAGTCTTTAACCTCTTCCTCACACCATAAAGTGTGAAGATTCTAGAGGGAGTGGGAAGAGTTAGGGTAACATTCCTTTCGTTCAGCCCATGGTTGAGTCTTCTGTGCCCTAAAGGACGAGGCTTTCAGTTGTAAAACAGATAGTCTTCTTTAAAATAAACTAATGATATAAACTTTAAATGATACGTTTGAAATAATGAAGAGGGAGATAATTATTGCAAGTATTTTAGGCGTGCTAACATTTCTGTTAGGTGTTTCTTTGGGATACTATCTAGTAGGTTTGGAAACTGAGAAGCTTTTCATGAGATATGAGAAGATAAAAACATTAGTAGATTCAGCCTTATATTATTTTCAAGAATACAAAACTACTTGTGAGATTGAAGATCTATATATTCTTGGTAAGAAAGTAGATAATTTAGGTTATCAA
This sequence comes from Nanobdellota archaeon, assembly GCA_020697515.1. Classification (GTDB taxonomy): domain Archaea; phylum Nanobdellota; class Nanobdellia; order Nanobdellales; family Nanobdellaceae; genus JAIXNB01. The sequence continues at coordinate 541 of JAIXNB010000005.1, read as the reverse complement.
ATAGCATTATTGGAAAACTCTAATAATCCAGCAAAAGACGCAACGAAGCTAGAATTATTAAAATCGCAGTATTTCAATCTCCAATATTTACATTATCTTCTAGCAAAAAAACAATTAGAACAGTGTAACCAAACCTTTAATATATTACTATACTTTTATTTACCAGACAAAGAGTGTAGAGAGTGTAAGGAGCAGGGATATCAACTATCTCATTTGAAAAAGAGACATCCGGATAAAGTATTAATTTACTCGTTTGATCTAAGATACCCAAACTATTTTATATACTACTATAAGAAAAAGTATGAAATAGAGAAAGCCCCATTCATCATTCTAATAAACAAAAATTCTACTAAAATATTTGAAGGATATACCCCATGGGAGGAAATTGATAAGTATCTATTAACATAACTATTAAGTCCTAGTTTATGGTTTTTCCGTCTCAGAAAGGTAGAGTTCGAAACAGTTTTCGATTTGAATAACATCTAGATATATCAAGTAACATAAAAATGTACTATCCATAATACCTCTACTCAATATGTAG
>JAIXNB010000004.1 GCA_020697515.1 Nanobdellota archaeon | reverse complement strand
CTCATTGTATGGGTTAGTTAATTATAGTTTTATATAATTAGATTCGAAACTGTTCCCAATTTTAGTAACATTAAATATATCAGGTAACATAAAGATATGCCATATACAATCCCCTACCGGTATGTGGTATAGACAAACCCGAAAGGGTAGGGAGAGTCAGAATGTGGGGAGTTATATTTAGAACGTTCCCTGATGAAGTCTATATACTATGGAATGAGAGGCTCTCTCAAGGTAGATAAATATTATTGTTTATTTTCTAAATAATTTTGAGGGGAGAGCGGTTTCCGGCTGTAAATTATCACCTTTAATCCGCAGACATCTTCATATTCCACTACTTCTTCTAAATTTTTAAAACTATAATTTAGTAATATCCCGTAATTCGGACTATACACTATATAATCGGGTTTATATAATTGTATAAGGTATGAAACATTTTCTGACCATAATGCGTAGGATTCTATTCCTAAGGTATTTCTTATCCATATCCAACAACAATTGCTTAGAACAACAGAAGCATTGTGATTTCTAAGATAGTTTATTGCAAATGATATTATATCTGTTCCATCCCAACAAAATCTATATTGAATTATGTCATTTATTCCTTTTAAAGCAGACTGTCCTGCTGAGAATGTATAAGCCAAAAGAAGAATTAGTAAAGTTCCAGGGATTCTGTCAACAGTTGCCCTAGCAAGAATTATGAGAGTTGGTAGGATTGCTATAAAGTGTCTAGGGTTATTAAATTCTACGAAGACTGTAAAATAGACCAATAAAATTAAAGTATAAAAATATATAGGTCTCTCAACAGCATTTATTTTTGTATAAAGTAATAGGGATACCGTTATAAAACCTATATATACCAACAAGTTGTTTATGAACCTTAATATGGATTCTGAATGTTGCCAGGAGAAGGTTATATTATATTGGTTTATTAAAACCCGTAAAGGACTCTCATAATATATAATATTATATAAGAGCCAAGGAAAAACAAATATCAATAAATACATTAAAAATCTAACTTTTACTCTATTTTCTAAAGTCATTAACAATATAACTAGCCAAAGCCCGTAATACAACTTTGCTAAAAATGATAACACTCCAAAAAATGTAGAGCAAACAAGATCTTTATCTTCTCGTTTATAGTAGTACCTATAATAAAAATATAATGACAATATCAAAAAAGATGCCCCAAGTACATCCGAACATATCCTACTAGCCCAAAACAGATTTATTCCATTAACAACATAAAAAAAGGTAAAAAGACTATTCTTCCAGGAATCCTTATAGTATTCTTCAAAGATTTTAAACAAAAATATTACAGAAATGGAATATATGAGAATTAGAACTATTTTAATTATAGTTATGTTATCTCCAAATATAACAATTAATGATGCTAATATCCATTCCAATATTGAAAATTGGAAACCTTCAGAATAATTATCAGCTTCAATGAATTTTTTAGCAGTAGCTAAATGTATATTCTCCTCCCACAGCAAGATGGGAGATTCGGTGAATATAATAATTAATTGGGGTACAAATGCTAATAAGAAAATTAAAAAATACCTTGATACCTCTTCGTTAAAAATGTTTTTGAAATATCTGACCAAAGAATACATCTCAGATATATTTTCTGATCTTAAAAAATCTTTTCTCCTCCTCAATGATATACCTCAATAATTCCTCTTCATTCTTGTATTCTCTTTTTAATATTCTTATAGCTGAAATATAGCTCACTCCTTTACCTGCATAAGTTAATAGGAATTTCCTGCCGAAGTATTTTAATAGATCTGCAGTGACACCCAATGTTTGATCATCAAACTTTGACCCTTTTGAAACGCCAAAATATACACCACCGCACTTATTACATCTAAAATTTTCATTCCATTCCTTTACTTTAATCTTATAAATAGATTTACAGTTCATACATACTAGATATAATTCAGTGTTTTCCAGTCTTTCCTTAACTAATCTTAAAATTTCTCTCCATTTATCAGATAACATTACATCAGATACGACTTGCTCTAATCCTAGTATTGCTAAAGGTGAGGGTCTTTCTTTATTAATTATTTTAACTTTTATTTTTCCTTCCTTTATCCTCCTTATAACTTTCTTTGCGTTGGGAATATCCATCTTTTCGATGAATATTTCATTTATAGTTTCCTTATATACTGGTGTATCAATTAACTCCTCCACTATCCTTCTTAAGGTACTTTTAGAGTAGTCTGCATCTTTTTTTATCACCCCAAACCTTTTAGCAACATGAGTAAATCTCCATAAGAATAAATCTGTGTTTTTTATTGCTTTTTCTAGCATATTCTCAAATTCATCTGGGAGATTCTCTAAAACTTCCTTGATAGTTTTTAAATTAATATACCCTGCTTTAAGCAATATCCTATATGGGTCGGTTCTTATACCAACTACAATGCCATAATCTCTAGAGATAATATATGCAATAATTCTGGCTAACGTGTCATTTGTTTTAGATCCAAAAGGTGCATGGATTATGAACCAATCTTTATACCTCTCTAAAATAATCAAATTTGGATCAGGAATAAAATATAGTTTCTGCTCCTTTAGATCTTCTAGTTTATTTATTAACTCTGCTTTTATTTTTTGGGATTCTTGAGCAATTTCAAATGGAACTGGTAATAGTTCTCCCTCCCAAGATGGGATAGCGCTCTCAAAATCTTTGGAGAGAGATACAAAAACTTTGTTTCTTTCAACTTTCTCAATTTTCCAAGGAAATCCTCTCAAAATGAATACAGTACCAGGATTACCGTATTTTGCTATGAACTCTTCATGCAAAATTCCTATTCGTATCTTAGTGGTTATATCCACTACATCATATGATTTTTCATCAGGAATCATAGAGAGGTTCTCAATATAATAAAAGTGTCCTTTCCTTGTTTTAGTTATTTTGTTCTTTTCTTTATCAAACTTAATCAATCTGATAGAATCTAAAAACTCTATAACTTCTAAAAACTCCCCATAAGAGAGATCTTTATATACATAACTCCTCTTTATTGTCTCCCATACTTTATCAATTTCAACTTCTCCAAAATCTATAGTTAACCCCACTATTTGGTGGGCTAAGACATCTAGCGCATTCCAATGTATTTCAGGTCTTTCTAACCACACTTGTAATAATAACAATTTAATTCTTTTATTTTCAAATGTCTTCCCGAAAAGTAATCATTATCCCCCAAAAATATACCAAGGCCCATACATACTAACATTGGATATCATCGATCTTCAATCAAGGATGTGGATATTAAGAGCAAAATAGGCTCATAAAGAACACTACATAAACTAACAAAAGTAGTAATCCCTCCTCACGGTCTATGACTCTCCTCTTTAATGTAAAATTACCTATAAACAATATTGCAGTAGCTATTAGTATTAGTATTATATGTAATATTATATTTTCTGAGAAAACTTTAATAGGATGTATAATAGAGGATGTTGCTAGAATGAAACCTATATTAAATATATTACTACCGAGCATGTTTCCAACAACTAGTTCACTCTCTTTTTTAACAGCTGCTAGTACACTTACTACTAATTCTGGTAAAGAGGTTCCTGCAGCAATTAAAATTGCAGATAAAGCATAAGGGGACACCCCGAGATTTTGTGAGACAGCAATAAGAGAATCTATGAGATACTTACCAGATAGATATAATCCTACTAAAGATAAGATCATATACAAATTGAGCTTTTTATAACTATCTCTGATTTCCATAACTTTCTTACTATCATCATTTTTCTCTAAGACTATCTGCTCTAGAGTATAGAACAGAAAAAGTATGAAAAATAAATATAGAACTAAACCATCCCAGAAGGTTAGACTACCATCCATTATTAAGAATAAGTTTGCAAGAGTAATCACAGTTGCAAGAGGAATCTCTCTCCAAATAGCTCTTCTATGTATTATTATGGGGGATATTATCGCAGAAGCTCCAATAACTAAAGATAAATTTGCTAAATTAGAACCGATAATGTTTCCCAGAGTTATTGAGTTTTCCCCCTTCAATGATGATAGAGTATTAACAACAAGTTCTGGAAAAGAGGTTCCAAACGCAACTAAAGTGAGTCCGATAATGTTCTTAGATACTCCAAGCTTCATAGCTAGTTTGGATGCGCTATTGATTAAAATATCTGCGGATTTTACTAAAAGAGTCAGACTCACTACTAATAGTATAAACTCCATCATTATCATTTAAACATGAGACTATTGAGTTTTTAATAATTATTTAGCAAATTTCGTGAATGAGGATAGGTTTAATATCGGATACTCATATCCCCTGGAGAGCATTGGAGATTCCAAAGAAATTCTTAGACTGGTTCAGGGGTAAAAGAGTAGATATTATCATACATTGTGGAGATATTAATGATTTCAAGGTTTTAGAGATATTAAATGATATAGCGCCAACAAAAGCTGTTAGAGGTAATACGGACAGTATTGATCTACCTTCAGAACTAACGTTGAAGGTTGGAAGTTATAATATGTTTGTATTTCACTCTGACAAGATATATCCGAGGGGAGATATCAAACAAATATATGAATTGGCTAAGGCTAAGAATGTGGATATTGTGGTATTTGGCCATACCCATTTGCCGTTATTTACATATTATAAACAAATTTACTTTATAAACCCTGGTACAGCTACTGGTGTCAGATCAGGGAAGTATGGAGATGTTATGAAGTCTGTAGCAATACTAGAGATAAAAAATAATAATATGAATGTAGAATTTAAAGTATTAAAGAATCAAAAATAAAATTTAGAATCCGAATAAAGATCCCAATCCTTCTAGTGCTTGCTCGTCTTTTTTATCCTCTTCTTCTTTTGATTTTTCTTCTCTCTTTTCTTCCTGTATCTGAGTTTGCTCCATCTGTATTTTTATAGGCCTTACATCTTCGGGTAGGTATTGTGCCGCTGCTACTGCAGTAGCTATCAATCTCTTCAGCATTGGCTTTATAGTATCTTTAGATGGTATTCCTGTCTTTAGGGAAAGTTTAACTGCATTTTCAAAGGCCCTCTTGAGTAATAATTCTTTAGAGTATTTAGTTGGTAATACTATTTCCAGAGATAAGGCCACTGCTTTTCTAAATGCTCCTTGAAGATCTTCAATGTATTTCTCTGGAGGTATAGATAGTATATCTTCCGTGTATATTATACCCTTATCATATGCTAGTACTATGTTTAGTTTTACCTCTATTGGCTCTATCCCGAATTTATTAAGAAGATCTGCAATTTCAAATGTTACTTCTTCCCCTTTCTTTGCAACAATTTTATCTTCTGTTATAACAATTTTTCCACCCTCAACTTTAGTTTTTAGATTAAACTTTTTAAGTGTAGAGAGGATTGGACCAGGAGTGAATGGAGTAGGACCTGAGGGAATCACTATATCATTTGGAGCAATATCTCCTGGTCTTGCAGCCCTATAAGATTTATTCTCTTCCAGAATCCTATATAACTTAAATGGATTCATATCCTCTCGAGGTATCAGTAAAGTAATAGTTATTCTTTTTTGTTTTTCAAGGAACTCCATAATCTCTCTATATTTTGGATTTTCCTGCACCAATTTGTCTAAAGCCTTTATTAGTAAAGTTTTTTTAACAACTTTGACGTAAACATTATTTTGCTTCAGACTTTTCCTAATCTGCTGCATAGATCTAGATGGAATATCCATAGCGTTTGCTATAGCGAAAGTTGAAGATTTCTTTAATTCTTCAACAAGATTATTAACATATTCTACCTTCCAAGGGGCAACCATTGTAGTTTATCTAAAGGGAAAATTTAAAAAGAATCTGTGAGCCCCTTTGTCCTAAAGAGAATGGTTTTAGCTATATAAAAACCTAAAAAATTCTGACTGCAGGACCCATAGTGAGCTTAAGGTATATACTTTTTATAGATTGTCTCCCTCCTGGAATTCTGTTGAACAACCAGTTAATTACATATTTTGCATTTTCAGCAACATCTTTAGCATCCATATTTTCAGTACCAATAGGAATTCCAAATGTTCGATGCTTCTTTATAACAACCCTAACCAATTTTTGTAACCTATCATATAATGTCTTAAGCATTTGTTTATTGGCATTGTCGGGGAATATCATACCGTATCTTGGATTTGGCATCTTATCTCTTGGACCTAAATATCTACCAAGGTATCTACCTACATCAGGCATAACCGATACTTGTGCTACAATATGATAATTTCTTTTTGCAAATTCCTTAGCTTTCCTTTTATCTTGAGCAAATTCTTTTAGGTTCTCTTTGGTTATAACTTCATCAAATATTTCCTTAGCTACTTTCTCAAGTTCGGGTCCAACTATTGCAGCTACTCTTACCTTCTTCCCCCTACCTTTTGGAAGTTCAACATAGTCCACAACTACATTTTCGGACTTCCTTAGATCGTATGTTGGTTTTAGATTTACTATAAGCTCGAATGTTTGAGGAAATCTTCTTTTTTTAGACTTTTCAAGAACTAGCTGAACAGTTTTAACATCCATCTTAGTTTTAGATTATAAAATATTTTAATTATTTTGGTCTACTTCTTTTCAGCATTTCCAATAGCATATTTACATTATTAAAACTAGACATCATCCTCCTCAACATTATTTTTATATATACCATTATGGCAGCTGCTGTTATGATTGCTCCAATAAGGAATCCTACGATAAAAGATAATAGATCCATTTTTATCTATTCTATTCCGATTTATATTTGTTAATTAGCTCATCATATTTGCCCGCATCAACATCTCTAGTAGCTTCCTTGGGATTCTTTCCGTCTGCAGTTACACCCATAGACAGCATTGTGCCTATTATCATTTTAACCGCAGATTTTAAATCAGCAGTATTCATATCTTTTAGTTTCATTTTAGCTATTTTAACTACTTTCTCCATGGGGAGATCACCTACCCACTCTTTGCCGGGAGAGTGTGCAGCAGTATTTAAACCCAACTCCTTCTTAACTAATGCAGAGACTGGAGGCATACCCACTTCTATTTCAAATTCCTTAGTCTCTACATCTACTATAATTTTTACAGGAACTTGTATTCCCTTAAAGTCCTTTGTAGCCTCATTTATTTTCTGAATTACTTGCCCTACAGGTAATTTCAGTTGACTAAGTTTGGGTCCCAAGGGCGGTGTCGGTTTAGCGTTACCTCCTTCAACTAGTGCTTCAACAATTTCCTTTTTACCCATTTATGACTACTCTTAAAAATCATTTTTAAATTTAATAGTTAAATGATAGACCAAATAAAAAAATTGATTGATGAACTTTATAGTGTTTGGAAAATTGCTAGAAAACCTACATGGGAAGAAACAAAGCAGATGGTTATAATAACCCTGTTGATCTCAATGGTGGTGGGTTTCATAGGCTTAGTAATATTTATATTAATTGAATATTTACTATAAGGATGCCGTTTTATGCTGTTAGAACTACAGCGGGGAAGGAAGAATTAGTTGTAGAATTAATTGCTCATGAAGTAAAAAGACAAAAACTTGAGATATATTCTATTATGTCCATTCCTGGTCTAAAAGGATATATAATAATAGAAGCTTCGAATCCACTGGAGGTCCAAAGGGCCATACATGGAATGAGGCATGCTAAAGTAGTATTGCCTCAGGAAATACATCCAGATGAAATATTTAAGTTCTTAGAAGAGGAGAAGAAGGTGGAAGAGTTCAAGAGAGGAGATATAGTAGAGATACTTATTGGGGCCTTTAAAGGTACTAGAGCAAAAGTTTTGAAAATCGATGCAAAGAAGGAAGAGTTAACTGTAGAACTATTGGATACACCAGTACCGTTGAATATAACAGTCCCTGCTAATGGTGTTAGAATAATAAAAAGGGAGGAGGAGTGAAACTATTTCTTGATTAGAACAACTTTTTTATGTTATTACTTCAATCCCTAATTCTTCTTCCAATTTCTTTTTCTCTTCCTTCTTCATTAACTCCTCTTTACCTTTCACTTTATTTATAAATTCTGGAGATCTTTTTAGTTTTGTTACGACTACAGATACTCTTATGTAATTCTTTTTACCTTCCTCAAACGCAATACCGTAGATTAGTGCCGCATTTGGATCTATTCTGGACTTTACAGATTCTAATATTTTCTCTATATCCTCTGGAGTCATATCCTCTGAACCTGTAATTCTTACTAAGGCAGCTCTTGCTCCGGATATATCTATATCTATTAGAGGATTATTTAATGCTCTCTCAACAGCTTCAATTGCTCTATTTTCTGAATCAGATTCACCCACACCGAATAGGCCGTAACCAGCACCTGAAACAACTGCCTTGAAATCTGCAAAATCCACATTTATGTATCCAGGCTTAGTCAATAACTCTGTTAATTCTTTTAGAGCATTTGCTAAAACAGTATCTACAACTTTGAAGGCCTGTAATATCGGGACATCTGGGTAGAGTTCCAAAATTTTATCATTAGGTATTACAATTAATAGGTCCACAGTATCTTCCAACCTCTCTAAACCATACAAAGCATTATTCCATATATTTGCCCCTTCAACTGAAAATGGCCATGTACAAACTGCGATAACTATAGCACCTAATTTTTTAGCTATCTCTGCTACAACTGGAGCAGAGCCTGTACCAGTTCCTCCACCTAAACCACAAGTAATAAACACAACATCAGCTCCCTCTAGAGCACGTTTTATGTCTTGTTCAGACTCCTTAGCAGCCTCCTCTCCTACCTTGGGGTTCTTGCCAGCACCCAAACCTCTAGTCAGTTGCTTACCAATTAAGATCTTTTGATGAGCTTTAATTTTGAGTAAATGTCCAACATCAGTATTTATAGCAATTAGTTCTGCACCATAAACCCCCATTTCATAGAGTCTATCTATTGTATTACTTCCACCACCTCCACAACCAACAACTTTTATCTTTTTAAGAGTTTGAGATAAAAATTCTTCCAACTCTTTGTCAATCATGTTTTCTGACTCCATCCTTAAAATTAACTTTATCTAAATCTTATTAAGTTTTTCACTTATGGTTAAACATTGTATCATATAAAGTTTTGCCCCACCGTTTATCTAATGCGATTTCTAGAGTTAAGGTACATTGCATACATCAAAGAAACCAATCAGATATTTGATTACTCTGAGAGGCCAATAGTAGTACCTGTTGGTAAAGGATTGTTGTATACTTTTTTAGAGAAAGCATTGCAAGATGTAGAACCCGGTAAACACTATAGGTTTGAGTTCGTCAAACCGTTTGGTGAAAGAAAAGATGAACTGATAAAGATAATCCCATTATCAGAATTCATTAGGAGAGGTATAAGACCTTCTCCCGGGCTGATTGTAAATGTAGATGGGAGAAAAGGGATAATCTTAAGTATATCTGGCGGTAGAGTAATAGTAGACTTTAATCACCCAGTTGCAGGAAAAGATCTTATATATGAAGTAGAAGTTATAAGGGAAGTAAAAGATCTAAAAGATAAAATAAAGGGATTACTATCATTCTTATTTGGAGTGGATAGGGAAAATATAACTGTAAATATAGATAATAAAAATATAAAAATTAGTATAAATGGAAAAGAGTTACCGCAAGAATATAAAGACCTATTAAGGAGAATTATAGATGAGTTAAAGAACTATAATCTATAATCTTTTTTATTTAATTACTGCTGAATCTTAAAATACTCACTAAGTTCTCCCTTTGATCACCTAATTAGTACTTTTAGCATTACCCTAACCGAGTCGATGAGTCCTTCTAGGTCAGAGGAAAACAAGATAATAGCAGATAGGTAATATTTAAATAGTTTAGTTTCTAGAATTTTGTATCTTCTTTAATGGGCCGGTAGCTCAGCCTGGCAGAGCGGCGGTGACCACCCCCGCGGTTTTTATAAATTTATTAGTTTATATCCTAATAAGCCTCTCTAGACTATTCGCTTATATCTCAAATAAGAAGGTTTAAATATTTTAATGGTATTTAAAAATTAGCGGGGGTGGCCGCCGAAGCTCTTAACCCGCAGGTCGGGGGTTCAAATCCCCCCCGGCCCGGGTTCAAAATTAGTTTCTAAATTTAAGTAATATTTCAGATAGGATGCTTTTTTCGTTCTCAAGATTCGTAAGACAATGAAGAATTTGAATATCAATTTTTTTCGAACATTTTCCAAGGTCTATCTAATTTCTTCCTATACTCTAAAGAAAAGTTTTTGGTTGTGGTAGGTTTTGAAAAATAAGATTATACAAGCTCTTCTTCAGCTATGATTATAAAATCTCCAATAGATAATACAGCAGAGAAAGGAACAAGAAATTGCCCATCTTTGGTTTTCTCTAATCCAATCTTATTAACATAATCTGTTGGATTCTTTAAAACAATATGTAGTATCTCTCCACTTTTTGCATCAAATATTAAATCTGCCACTTCTCCCAACTTTCTTCCTTTATTACTAACAACAAGTCTTCCAAGTAAGGATGACCCCTCTATTCTATCCATTTTAAATACTATCTTTATGTTTTATTTAAAAATTTCCTCAGGAATGGGAAAATATTAATATATAAAAAATAGAATAAAGAAAAATTTATACATCCTTTATACCCTCGTCTGTTATTTTGAATGTTACTTCTCTTTCGGGTAAATGTGGGGCATCTATAAGTCTGGCGATTCTAACACCTCCTTTACCTTTTCTCAGGAAAATCCTATAGGTTATTGCATGGGCTAAAACATGTCCACCAACAGCTTGTACAAAATCTATACCTATAAAGTTATCAGGTTTTGCCATTACTTGATTAGTAACATAAACTGTTAGATTATATGTTGTTGCCAACTTAAGAAGATCTCTTAAATGTTTATTCAACTTTTGTTGTCTTTCAGCTAAAGTACCTCTTCCTACATACTCTGCTCTAAAATGGGCTGTTATGGAATCTATTACAACTAACCGTATATTGTGTCCTTCTTTAATTAACTTTGGAACCTTTCTGACAAGGTTCATTTGATGATCGGTATTTAGTGCTCTAGCAACTAAAACATGCTTCAATGCTTCGTCAGGATCCAAACCAACAGCTTCAGCCATTTGTCTAATTCTCTCTGGTCTGAATGTACCTTCAGTGTCTATGTAGACGACTTCTGCTGGTTTATCCGTTTCTGAAAGTCCACCCCTATCTTTTGGTAATTGTACATTAACCGCTAATTGATGACCTAATTGTGTTTTCCCACTTCCAAACTCTCCAAATGCTTCCACTATGGACTGAGTTTCTATTCCACCCCCTAGCAGCTCATCCAACGCTTTAGAACCAGTGGTTATCCTTTCCACTTGCTGTCTATCTAGATAGTAATCATAAGCTGATTGGAAACCAAACCCCAAAGCTTCCTTGGCAGATTCTATTATCTTTTTAGCAGTCTCCTCCCCAATACCAACAGTTTCCGATAGCTCATGTATCGACGCAGCAGCAATATCGATTAAAGTATGATAACCGGCTTGTCTAAGCTTTTCTGCAGTTTTTGGACCTACCCCGGGTAAATCTTCAATATCTTGTATTTTTTTCTGCTTAGGCATATGATTCTATTAAAATAATATCTTTTTAATATATAATTAATATAATAATTATAAAAACACTTGCTTAGCTATTTGGATATAAGACTATAGTTTTGTAAAAATTTTAAAAACAAATTAAAAATTAATAGTTTTGAGCTTTTAATAGTTATTTCCAATAATTGGATATTTTTCTGTGTTTTCTCATCCTTGGTGTGAGACCTCTAAACACTCTTCTCCTTTGAGATCTTTGTGCCAACCATGCATATTCTTCTCTAGCTCTTATAGATGGGTGGGATGGATCTACAAGAATAACTTCATACCACTTATATTGTCCATCTTCCCCTACATAATAGGAGGATAAAACTTCCATATTTGGATACTTTCTAGCAGCTCTCTGTTCTGCGATAACCTGTAAAGGTATCCCCAAAGGTCTATACCAGTAATATGACTTTGTCCTTCTAGATCTTGGCATATCATCTCTTTTTCGAGTACCTCTTCTTACCCTAACTCTAACAACTGTTATCCCTTGAATAGGTTTCCAACCTAATCTCCTTGCTTTGTCAATTCTTGTGGGTCTCTCAATTTTAACTATAGCGGGCTCCCTTCTCCATTTAATTAATCTTTCTTTCCAAAGTTCACCCAAGTAATCTTTTGGTCTTTTCCAAAGCTGTGCAACATACCAGTAAAATGACTTAGACATTTAGCGATTTTAAAAAGAAAATTTAAAAGAGTTAGTATATTATATCACAACCTCCTATATAATCTCATTTTACTTTTATTACAGAACTCTACAAAATGTACAACTGCTGATGATGTGAGGTACTAAAAATAAATTCTATGAGTCAGGATATTTAAAATTTTATTATTCTTTGCCACTATCTTCCTCCCTCTCTAACTCTTTTTCGAGTTCCTCTAGCTCCTTTTCCAATTTTTTATCTTCAATACCTATCCAAATAAATATAATACCAAGGAAAGCTAGCAGTGGCCCCAAAATACCTAATACTACTTTGATCACTTCTGGTAAATAATAATATACTAATATCAGACCTATAACTAATAGTATTAGACCTAACAGAATTTCTTTCATCCAATCTTTCATTGTACTATTTATTAATATTCTATATTTAAATTTTTGCTAAGAAATTTTTGGAGTATATAAATCCAGATCCGGATAGGAAGCTATCTTGTTAATACAAAAAGTTTAATTAGTCGAAATATCCATACCATTTTTCCTTTTTTTGGCAGTTACTTCAAAGGACTATTCACTTATTCGAGCACTTAGGTTCTCTTGGAAACTATGATGACTTTTTAGTATTTTTAAAACAAACTAATATAACTACAGTGTATCGCCGATGAGCTGATGAGCCGTAGGCGAGGGACAAGGCTATGCACCTGCTCTTCGCTGAAGGGAGTGCCGT
>JAIXNB010000003.1 GCA_020697515.1 Nanobdellota archaeon | reverse complement strand
GAAAGATTTGGAAATGCAAATTTTAGAATATAAAGGATATATGAAAATTGTAGGGCCGAATGGATTAGGTGTGTACGATCCATATTCTGGAATAGATACATTTTTTGTAGAAGAATCTAGAGTACCTAGACCACCTAAGGGAAATATTGCGATACTATCTCAATCAGGAGCCATAGCTCTAGCTTTGATGGAGTGGTTAGCATTCCATAATATTGGAGTATCTACCATAATCTCTTATGGCAATAAGGTAGATTTGGATGAGGTAGATTTCCTTAGAATGCTTAAATATGATGAGAGAACTAAGTATGTATTTATGTATCTGGAAGGTTTGAAATCCAGGAGAGGAAAAAAGTTCATCAAGATTGCTAAAGAGATCTATAATAATGATAAAAGGATTATCGCATTAAAAGCTGGTAAATCTAGGAGAGGTAAAATTGCAGTTTCTTCACATACTGCATCTATGGCAGGAGAATATGAAGTTTATAGATTTGCTTTCAAGCAGGCTCGTATTATTGAGGCTAAAAACATGGAAGAAATGCTTATTTATTTAAAGACCCTAAGTTATTTCATCTAGTAAATTATGAAAGTATGTATATACACAAATGGAGGGGGAGAAGGGGTCTTGGCGACAGATGCTGCAGAATCTTTGGGATTAGAACTTCCAGAAACACCTAGATATTTGAAAGAAAGATTAAAACAAATTTTACCATCATTTGCATCAGTACATAATCCAATAGATACTACCGCGCAGGCCGCAGAAGATCAGTATCTACAGGGTCTGAAGGTTCTTTTGGAGGACAGATATTTTGATGCGGTACTGGCTATACTTCTGCCACAATTGCCTCTATATTCAAAAAACTTTCCAAAAAAGTTCGTAGAAATTTATAATAAACAAAAGCCTATCGTTTTTGTTATCTATGGTGGTTTCTTTGCAAAGGAAGTAGCTGAAGAATTAGAAAATATTGTACCTGTGTTTGAAAGTCCGATTCAAGCAACTAGATCTTTGAAACTACTAAAAACCATCCTTTCTGAATAATGCCAACTACAAAAGCTAGTGGTATAAGATTTTTCTAGGATACAGAATTAATATAGTGTTATGTGTATCTTTTGTATTGTTTCAACAATACACTTCTGTCTTACTGAGTGATATCGGAAAAAACATAATTATTAGGTTTTAAAATAACTAACAGATAAATGTTAAAAGAAGTCTTCGAGCTTTTAAGAAACTATAACATTCCAGTAGTAGATTATTGGGTGAATGAAACTCCGAAGAATATAGAGTTCCCAGTTGTTGTTAAAGTCGATCTCTTGCACAAAACAGAGCACGGTGTAGTTAGGTTAAATGTGAATAACTATAAAGATTTGGTATTCACTTTTGCAGAATTTAAAAAGAAATTTCCGGGTAGGGATATTATAATACAAAAGCAGTTAACTGGAGATTATATAGAATTGATTATTGGGGCTAAAAGGGATGAAGTATTTGATTATATTATTCTATTTGGAATTGGAGGAGTATATACTGAAATCTTAAGAGATTTTATAATATTAGTTCCTTATTTCGATAAGCAAGATTTTCTTAGATTAATAGACGACTTAAAATTAAAACAGATATTATTTGGCTTTAGAAATAAACCAAAGGCTAATCTTGGTATAGTATATGATGTTATCAACAAATTCTGTGTAATAATGGAGGAGAATCCAGATATAAAAGAATTGGAGATAAATCCATTTATGGTAAATGACAAAGAAGGATATGTTGTTGATGCTAGATTAATAAAATAAGGGCTAAGATAAGGCACATTTAAGGGTAAATAAAATACTAAAGAATACTTAGAAGAAATAAGAGCCAAGAAGATCTAAAGTAAGAAGGTTTATTGGAATAGAAAGGTGTTATAGTGTAATTATAGTAATTAACAATTGCTATAGATAAATTAGTTGATATTAGTATTCACTTATCAATAATTACAGATACGAGTCTATTACTATTAAATTTTAGAGGAAGTAATAAAATGAATGGAGCTTAATATCCTTATTGGTGGTCGAGCTGGGCAAGGAGTTCTAAAAATTTCCCATACTTTAGCTAAGGCATTCATAAAAACCGGATATTATGTCTTTAATTATCGAGACTATCAAAGTAGAATACGGGGAGGACATAATTATAATGCTCTGAAGATATCAGACAAACCTGTTTATTCTCATGAGGAAGAAGACATAGATTTTATTATAGCTCTAGATCAAAATACTGTAGACATCCATCAATATAAATTAAATAGCAGAGGATATATAATAACTGATAGAAGGATAAAAGCTAATAGAAAAATAGAAGTTGATGCTGAAAAGATATTAAACGAATGCAAAGCTCCTCATTTATCCATCAACGTTGTTTTGATATCTGTTTTATGGAAAGTCTTGGGGTTAAATAAGAATGTATTAAGAGAAGTAATCTTTAAAGAACTAGGAGAACTAAACGCGAAGGTTGTAGATAGAACATTTGATGAATTACAAAGCCCTGTTGAGGAGATAAGAGATAAAAAAGCATATAATAAGAAATATTATCTAACTGGTTCTGAAGGAATAGCCTATGGGGCAACTGCTGCGGGTTTGGATATATACATTGCATATCCTATGACACCTGCATCTCCTGTGTTACATATCCTTGCTAAATTGAAAGATAAATATGGTATTCTAGTCTACCAGCCGGATAACGAGATTGGGGCAATAAATATGGCAATTGGAGCTTCATATGCTGGAGCTAAAGTAATGGTAGGCACTTCAGGTGGGGGTTTTGCATTAATGAATGAAGCCCTAAGTCTTTCTGGAATGTCTGAAATTCCAATAGTAATTTATCTTGCCCAAAGATATGCACCAGCAACAGGTATGCCTACATATACCATGCAAGGTGATTTAAAATATTCTCTCAATGCAGGACATGGAGAATTTCCAAGGGTAGTTATAGCTCCGGGTGATCCCTCTGAAGCATTTAGAAGAACAATAGAAGCATTTTATTTGGCATATAAGTATAGGATCCCGACAATAATTCTATCCGATACATATCTAGCTGAATCTGCAGTTACTTTTAATGAGATAAAGAATACCAATGTTAAACCCGGAAGATACATAGATCTAACACCCGGAGAAGGATTATATCCTTATTATAAAATAACTGTAGAAGGAGTCTCTCCAAGAACTATCCCAGGAGTGAATAATACAGTTGTAAAGGCAAATTCCTATGAACATGATGAATATGGTTTTACTACAGAGAATCCAGATATGGGATTAACCATGAACGAAAAAAGATGGGAAAAAATAAAGTATATAGAAGAAGAAATAAGAGGATTAGATCCATATGAGCTCCTTGGGGCTGGTAAAAAACTTCTAGTTGGGTGGGGTTCCACAAAAATGCCTGCTATGGAGGCCCTAAAACATCTAGAGGATTGGACATACTTACACATATCATATATATCTCCATTTCCTAGAGCGCTTAAGGACATCTTTGAAAGTTATGAAACTATTGTTCTAATTGAGAACAATGTGACAGGACTATTGGGACAGGTAATTAGGGAACAAACTGGTGTTGACATTGAAAACAAGATATTAAAGTATGATGGAAGACCATTTACTAGTAGATATATAATAAAAAGATTAGAGGAATTTAACTCATAAATTATTTTTATTCCTTTTTTTAGAACCGTTCTCCCCTATAAAAAATTATTTAGAAAATAAACAGTAATATTCATCTACCTTGAGAAGTTCTTCCGTTCTGTCCGTACACAGACTTCACCGAGAGTGTTCTAGGTG
>JAIXNB010000002.1 GCA_020697515.1 Nanobdellota archaeon | reverse complement strand
TCCTTTCTTTGTTGATAGCAACCCAATAGAATACTTCATCCCTAGTCCCTTTCGTTACAAGTATGATAACATTACCTACATCTGTTCTCCCTGTACGACCCCTTCTTTGTATGGATCTTATTTCAGATGGAACAGGTTCATAGAATATAACCACATCAACCTTCGGAATATCTATTCCTTCTTCTCCTATAGATGTTGCTATTAATACATTGAACTTTCCTTTTGCGAATTCTTTTAATACCTTTACTTGATCCGATTGCTTCATTTCCTTCTTACCAGTAAATTTCTGAGCAGAAATTCCTTCCTTCTCTAAATATTCCTTAATTCTGTCCACTGTCTTCCTAATCTGGGCAAAAATTATTATTTTCTTATCTTTATTGCTCTTTACAATTTCAACAAGCCTATTTAATTTGGGATGTTCGATTCCTTTATTTAAATATTCTCTTGCAAGTAACAGAGCCTTTCTAATCCTTATATCCTCTAATACGTTACGAATAGTCTTAGATCTTGATAACTCAGAACGCTCTTTCAAATCATTAAAATATTCATAAAAAGTATATAATGTTTGGGTCTCTAAAAGTTCTAGAGCATGTTCTATTTTTATTATCTCTCCTAATATGATTAAAGCGTTTCTTATTTTTATATCTCGGGGATCTTGAGATAACCTTTTCCGAAGTTCTTCATGTAGATCTAAAAGTTCCTTTTTTCCCTTAGCCTTATTTATATCCAATAATTCCTTTAGCCGTTGCCATCTGAAATTAATTGCATCATCTAATAGCCTTTTTACAGAAAGTAATTCATCATTTAATATAACATCTACCTTTTTTATGTCTATTTTCTTTATGTAGGGTCTGATATCCTTTTCATAACCTATTCTGATTTCTATGGCCTCTATAAATAGATTGTTAACTACTTGCTGTATCTTCTCTAGGTTCCAGCCGGGAGATGCTGTAAGAGCCAATATTCTAGGATTTGGGGACTGCTCTATAAATTTTTTTGCAATAAATACGTAAGCATATTTCCCAACAGCTCGGTGGGCCTCATCAAAAATTATTGTAGAGGAATTATAAAAATCCACTCGTCCTTCGATTATATCGTTCTGTAATGTTTGTGGTGTAACAAATATGATTCTTGCAGTTTTGTACATAATCTCCCTTCTCTCCGGTCTGAGTTCACCAGTGATAACTATAGACTCTGGCCTATACTCTGGAAAAGATTGAATAAAGTTTTGGTAATGTTGGTTGACTAATGGTTTTGTTGGAGCTAAGAAGAATATCTTTTGATCCGGAAATTTCTTTAGCTGGTTTATTATTAAAAAGAATGCAATTATAGTTTTTCCCATTCCAGTTGGTAAAATAACTAAAGTATTTTTTTGTAGACAAGTTTGCAAAATGTTCCTTTGGTACTCTCTCAGTTGTATGGGCATTTAAATCTTATTGTTAATCAAAAATTTATTACTTAATAACTGAAAGGACCTTTTCTATAGTTCTATAAAACAAAGAGTTTATGCTTTTATGAAAAGAATCTTCAGAGTCCTTACCCAATGACGTTCAGACCAAAATGATATCTCTGTAAAATATGTGGGTGTAGTAAAGAATTTAGTATAATGGAAATGTTACTTTTGTGAGATGAGTGAGAGATCAAACTACCGATTTTATTTTGCCTAAAATCTTCCTGGAGTAACTTATTTTGTAGTTTCTGGATAGTTCTAAAATAGATTCTCTACTCTTAGGTATACCCATTTTATTAAGATCCCTACAATTTACCAAAAAAGATATAAACTGCGTTATATTTGAAGGTTTATTAGTCTCCTTTGCTCTTTCCCAATCTATCAAAACAATTCGTTCCCCATTAATTATTATATGTTTATGAGGTCTGTTTAATTCCTCTTTTTGTATATTACTGATATCTAGTAGATATAGTATGTCTAGTATTTTTAGAATTATCTGTCTTATACTGTAGATATCTCTTAATCTTATTAATTTCCCAAATGCTGTACCTTCTATGTATTCCATCTCTACCTCCAAACTTTTAGGATAGCACCTCAATAGACGGGGTACGAAATTGTAATTTTGCAGTTTCTTCAAAAAATAACATTCTTTATAAAAGTTCTTTTCTAATCCTGGTTTAAACTTTTTTATAATAGTCCCTCTTTTCGTTAGGAATATTTCTGCATGCCAGCCTTCTGTAATTTTAATCATCTTCCTTCATATCAACTTCCTAATTAAAACCTAAGCTCTAAGACTTCATAAAACACAATATCTAACTCTATATCTATCAGTGCCAGCAAAAGTTTAGATTTATATCTTTTTGCACTCTCTAAATGTTTAAGTATGTTTTCCCAATCTATAATCTCGTATTCATGGTATGGAACTGCCAAATAAATCGGGTTCCATCTTTCTCCTTTCATATGAACTAAGACTCCTTCAGGAACTATATCAACATAATATCCGACATCTCTCAGTCTCCTAAGTACAAGGAATTTCTTTATGTTTATATTATTCTTATATGTATATAAGAACTCCATTTTGCTATCAATTACTTTATCTCCATCTTTAACAATTATTTTCTCTTTCTCTATGAGATATAGGACTTCCTCTGGTGAGTATATAACCCTTCTCCCTACAACTTTCCCTAACTTGTACAAGATATTATAATTATTCTTACTAGTCCAGAAATAATTATTTTCTTTATATACTACAACTTTTTCCATTTTATTTCTAAAAATTTTCTTATTTTGTCTTTATCTACTATAGATATTAGTAATGTTTTCCTGGTGCTATGTGCGACTCTATTTTTTGCTAAGAATTCATATATTGTAAACTTTTCGTTTTTATATACTGGGAAACATATCCACTTAGAGTGGTCATCTCCTGGATTCTCATAAACTCTAAAAGTTCCACCGAATTTCATACCCGCCCCAAATATTATATTTCTTTCTTTCAAAAATTTATAGACTATATATCTTTTTTTGAGGTCCTCTGTTAATATATCAGTTATATCTAGTTCTTTTCCATATTTATCATAAACCTTTATTTTTCGACTTTCTAATAAGTATAGCCCTTCATATATTGTTAAAATATCTTTTCCCACGAAAACACCATCAGCAAAGATGTATTCTTCCATATTTAATCAAAATTATAATTAAAAATTAAATTATAACATCAATGTTTTAATCGTTTTAATCCTATTCCCTAAAGTGGGGAGAGATCATAGAAATATATTTGGGTATAGGTTATCAGGCTACCTCCACTAAAATAGTAGCGCATCCTTCTTATCATGTTACATAAAAACTATACTAAAAATTTAACTGTGAATATTCTTTATGATAATCTCACTAGGTATAGAATGTACAGCACATACGTTTTCTATAGGAATTGTTGACGAAAGAGGTAAAATATATTCAAACACTAGAGTTATTTTCAAAACTGAGAAAGGAGGAGTGCATCCTAGAGAAGCCGCTGAATTACATTCTAAAGAAGCTATTAACGTCTTAAAAAAAGCGTTAAATAATGCTGGATTTGTAAAAATAAAAGTTGGTGATAAACTTTGTTTTGTTGATGTTTTATATGAATTAAAGAAATATTTAGAAAATAAATTTACAGTTTTTGAGAGATTTCACGAGGAACCATGGAATAGGTATAGATATCTAATTCTGAATGATGGAGTAGAAGTTTGGGTGGAAGATCAAAAAATAAAATCTACAGATGAAGAAATTGAAAAAAAGCTAAATAAAATTTTTAATAGAATTAAAAGAGATTTAAATAACTTTGAAAGAAAAATAAACCTAATATCATACTCAGCGGGACCCGGATTGTATCCAACACTAGTTCAGGGTGCTTTTTTGGCAAAGGAATTATCAAATACTTTAAATATAAAAATAATTGGAGTTAATCATCTAATAGCTCATATAGAAATTGTTAAACTATATAACAACTTTAAAGATCCTGTGATATTACTGGTATCTGGAGCAAATACGATGGTATTGGCCTATGAAGGAGGTAGATACAGGGTATTTGGGGAGACCTTAGATATAGGAGTAGGAAATTTTCTGGACAAAATAGGAAGGTTGCTAAGTTTGGGATTTCCCGCTGGTCCGAAAATCGAAAAGCTGGCAGAAAAGGGAAAAAAGTTAATAGAGCTCCCCTATACAGTCAAAGGAATGGATATTCATCTTGGAGGGATCTATACTTATATCAAGAATCTGTTAGATAGAGATAGAAATATTTCTCTAGAAGACTTATCCTACTCCATCCAAGAGCACATATTTGCAATGTTAACAGAAATTGTAGAGAGAGCAGTAGCCCATTTGAATAAGAAAGAGGTAGGATTAACTGGAGGAGTCGCTGCTAATAGAAGATTACAAAGTATGCTAAAATCAATGTGTGAAGAGAGGAAAATAAAATTTGGAACAGTGCCTTTAGATTTTGCTAATGATAATGGAGCAATGATTTCCTGGACGGGTATTTTGTGGTTTAAAAAAAGTGTGAAGGGTATAAATACTATAGATCCTTATTGGAGACCAGAAGGAATCGAGATAACAGATACATAGATCATCATATCATCTCATCATCGCATAAAAGAGCCTATATACTGCTTTGATAGAGTTTATCTCAAGATGTTATAATTACCAAGAACTATAAAAAGTAAATACCTAACTTTGAAAATAGAAACAAAGATGATTTTTAGTCTATTTGCCACTTCAATACATTATAAATCCCGTCTTTTTCCGATTTCAGACTTTTCAATATTTAACTTGTCTTAAAATATCTGAGCCAAAAAATCACAACCGTGAAGCCTCACCCTTCATGGCAGATAGTAGATTTCTTTTCCTTTTCTTGCAATAATGATAACAGAGGGCTGCTCTGACCCAGCTCAATGACACCAACCGAGCCGATGACCCCGTCGTGAGACGGGTGCGATGGTGGTTCCCCTATGGGGAACCCTCGTCCTTTAGGACGGGGAGGAGTCAGATAATCATCTTAACCTGGTGTAAATCATATCTTTTATCATTTCCATAAACAGGTGAGCTTATTTTTCCCACATATTGGACAGAGGGTTAAAGGTTTGAGGGGGCTTCATTGCTATCTAGCAAAGCACTATAAAAATATTTAAATGATGCAAAAGAACACGTTATATGTTTCTGGCTCTCAATCGATAATATTTACGTAACAAACTTATACGTTATGTTAAAATATTTTAAAAGCCCGCCCAAACCGGTCGGTTGGAATAAATGACAACCGACCACCCCAGCGGGTAACATTTTAATTTGAAATTAAAAATAAGATGAAAAGAAATCATCGAACTATAGTGTTATTTGGTATATATTTTCTTAAAAGCTTTGGTACAGTTATCGCATCTCTTTTTTGATCATAAAAGTTTTCCATTATTGCACAAAGAGTCCTCTGTACTGCTACAAGAGTACAATTTAAAGTATGTACGAAATCTAATTTATTATCTTTTTTTCTATATCTAATATTACATCTTCTAGACTGCCAATCAGTTACATTACTGCCTGAAACTAATTCCCTATATTTACCTTGTCCGGGAAACCACCCTTCAATATCATATTGCTTATAATTTCTTTTACCCATATCTTTACTAGCAATTAAAACTACCCTATATGGAATATTTAATCTCTGCAAGAACTCCTCAGCATTTCTTATTAATTCTTCATGTAGTTTTTCAGAATCTTCTGGCTTACAGAATATATATTGTTCTACCTTATGAAACTGGTGTACTCTAAATATTCCTTTAGTATCCTTACCATGTGCTCCTGCCTCCTTTCTAAAGCATGGAGACCATCCAACTATTTTTAAAGGTAGATCTCCTTCATTAAATATTTCATTATAATATAACGCAGTTATTGGATGTTCTGCAGTACCAATTAAAAATAAATCTTCACCATCTATTTTGTACATCATATCTTCATAGTCTTCTAATGTTATTACTCCATCTAATACCTTCTTCTTTAACATATAGGGTGGTATTACGGGTTTATATCCTCTTTCAATTAAAAATGTTATGCCTTCAATAGACAACGCCAAATCCATTAGTACTAGCTCCTTGAACTCAAAATAAAACCTAGATCCTGCTACTATACCGGCTTTATCAGTGTCCGCAATAGCAAAATCTTTTATTAAATCATAATGATGTTTTGGTTCAAAATTTACTAGTGTATAGGGGATTATCCTGTCTCTATTTAATAATCTAAAATCGAGA
Organism: Nanobdellota archaeon; assembly: GCA_020697515.1. GTDB lineage: Archaea > Nanobdellota > Nanobdellia > Nanobdellales > Nanobdellaceae > JAIXNB01. The sequence goes on along the minus strand of JAIXNB010000002.1, from coordinate 6,650 downwards.
ACTTCATTAAAATTAATCTCTTTAAAGCTCTCTTTTCCCTCTAATATTCTATATAGTTCTTCCAATTTTTCTCTATTTTTGACATACTTTTCGAATCTTTTATCCTCTAGGAATTTCTTTAGTTCTACAATTATCCAACCCCATCTTTCAGCCTGTTCCCTAAAAGCTTCAATATACCGCTTATAAACTTTTGGAATTCCCCAAAATCTTATAGGCATATTTTTTTCTTCACTTCCAACAGGTACATCTTCCGCAACAAGGTTTGGAAGGTTCCATAATAACTTAATTAGATTATTTAAAGTATCTTTATAGACCATTTCAGTCTTTTTGATATCTTCGTCTATTTTAGTAACTTCCTTTTTAATTTTATTTAGTATACTCTCATCTACTTTTTCGATTTCTATCCCAACTTCTCTGAGTTTAGATAAAACTACTTGTTCATCTAGTTTTCCGGACAAATATTGTTTTGTAAACCCAAAAAGCCTTGCATATATGTTTTTCTTATGTCTTAATCTATCTAGTTCTCTTTGTAATTGTAGTCTTCTTTTATCTAATTCCAATGCCTTGTCAATTACACTTGGATCCCCTCCTCTCTTTTTAATACTCTCCTTAAATAATCTGGGATTCTTTCGCAGCAAATTCAAGTCTATTGGAAAACCCATCATGCTAGTTAGGCCGATAATCTATTATATATAACAGATCTTCATTATTTAAATTTTTAGGGCCAGATATCCACAGGATATCCTAAATTATATAAAAATCTTTTAAATAATTTTTATTTAGGTTTTTAATGGTGATCAGGCTTAATGATATGTTACAAATTGAATTAGAGAAATGAGGTACAAAAGATATCAATATGTAACGTGTTATTATTGTGGTAGGCTAACACGGCTTGATAAAGCAGTAATATTATACGTCTCGCCAAAATTAGTATCTCCAGACATTCCAGAGAGTCAAAAACCATTAGCAGTACTAACTGCACCAAGAAAAATACATGTTTGTCCAGCATGCGCAAGATTTAGGGGTATCACTAAACGAGTTGTAAGGGAAAAGGGCCCAGAGCTCTTAAAGAAACTAGGGATAGAGATCTAGATTTATTTTCGTATTTAATTTTTTCTTTCGATTATTAGTTCTATGCCAACTATAGAAGTTTCCCATAAAGACTTAACAAGGTTATTGGGTAAAGAGATAACTATCGAGGATCTAGAAAACCTTATTCTTCATATAAAGGGGGAGGTAGATGAGGTCTTGGGGGATATAATAAAGATAGAAGTTAAAGATACTAATAGGCCGGATTTATGGTCTGTGGAAGGGATTGTAAGAGAACTAAAAGGAATCCTAGGGATAGAGACTGGTCTCCCATCTTATCATATTAACAAAGGAGATTACACATTAATCGTCGATCCAAATGTCCAAGAAATAAGACCTTATGTTGCAGCAGCAGTTGTTAAAAATATCAAGCTTGGGAAACATGGGTTTTCAAGTCTAATACAGTTACAAGAAAAGATAATGAGTACTTTTGGAAGAAAAAGAAGAAAGGTGGCTATCGGTACCCACAATCTTGATTTAATAAAGTTTCCGGTCTACTATAAGGCAGTAGATCCTGATTCTGTTAAATTTACACCTTTGTATGAATCTTCCGAAATGACATTACGAGAGGTCTTAGACAAAACAGAAACCGGTAGGAAATATAAACATCTACTTGAAGGCATGGATAAGTACCCTTTATTGATAGATAGTAAGGGTGAAGTTATATCCTTCCCTCCAATTATAAATTCAAATACTATCGGGAAGATTTCTGAAAACACAAGAAATATTTTTATAGATGTGACTGGTACAGATCTCGAATCTGTATCTATTGCCCTAAATTCAATAGTTTTGGCTTTAGCTGACCGTGGTGGAGAAGTATATAGTGTAACAATAGAATATTCCAATGATGTAATAGAAACTCCGGTGATAGAAGAAAGAAAACTTTCTACAAGTTATAACAAAATTAAACGAATAATAGGTATGGATCTAAAAGATAGTTGTATAGTAGATTTACTAAAGAAAAGAAGACTTTCTGCAGAAATAAAGGATAATGAGATAACTATAAAATATCTAAACTATAGAAACGATATTATTTCTGCTCAAGACGTTGCCGAAGAGGTTCTTATAGCTTACGGTTATAACAAAATACAACCTAAAACACCCAGTATATACACAAAGGGTGGTCTTACAAAAAGAAGATTATTAATAGACAGAATAAGAGAGATAATGGTGGGAATGCGTGCAATAGAACTTTATACCCCCGTTTTAGTTAGTAAAGATGTTGCAGGTTCTCTGTATGACAAAAAGTATCTTATAGAATTGTTAAATCCTGTATCTACCCAGCATAATGTTGTTCGACCAACCCTACTAGCCTCATTCTTACAGATATTAGCCAACAATAAAGGTATCCCCTTGCCTGCAGAATTTTTTGAGGTTGGAATTACTGCAATTAAAAGAAACTTAAGGAGAATAGAAGAATGGAAGTTATTTTATACGTATTTGGATTCAGAGGTTTCATTTAATTTAGCTAAAGAAAAATTGGAAAGACTGTTTGTAGAGATCCATAAGAAGTACTCTCTTCAAAAGACTGATATAAAATTTGGGATACCTGGAAGATCTGGAAGGATATTAATAGATGGTGTAGATGCCGGATGGATTGCAGAGATACATCCTGCAATTTTAGATAAATTAGATATTGATTTACCAATGGTTTGCTTTGAGATAAGCATATCAACTCTACTAAAGTTATCATAAAAATGGAGCTCTCTGGTTTGGAAATAAAGGTATTAAAATGCCTTGATACTACAGAAAAGTCTGTGGATGATATAGCCAACAAACTAGGATTAGAATATTTTCAAGTCTTGAGAACTGTAGGTTTTCTAAAACTAAAAGGGCTTGTAGACATTAGGGAGGAGGAAGTTACTCGAATAAAACTAACAGAGTTAGGCAAAAAGTACCTGGAGATAGGATTACCTGAAAAGAGGCTACTTGAACTACTAGATCAGAAAAAAGAAATAAACGTACGAGATCTTCAACAGTATTTTGATAAGTCTGAAATTCAAACTGCAATAGGTGTTCTCAAAAAGAAGGGGGCAATAAAGATAGAAAATGGGGTTATAAAGTTGCTGAAGAAGGTTCCTCTACCTGAACAAGAACTGCTGGAGAAGATAGCTAGAGGTGGTGTAGAATTAGGAGAGGTAAAGGATCTGCTCAAAAGAAAGAAAATAATTGAAATTGTAAAGCAAAAAAGATTTTTTGTAAAGCTAACAGAAAAAGGTTTAGAGATAAAAAAACAACTAAGAGATGAAAATGTAATAGTAAAGTATGATAAAAGAGTGTTCAACGAAAGATTGTGGGAGAAGTATCCTTTTAAGGAATATGAGATCAACATTCCAGTAAATCCAGCAAGAGCTGGTAAAAAGCACCCATATCTAAGATTTCTAGACGATATAAGAAGAGAGTTGATATCAATGGGCTTTCAGGAAATGGAAGACTACTCTATGATCATCTCTCATTTCTGGAACTTCGAAGCTTTGTTTGTTCCTCAAGACCATCCTTCAGGAGAAATGTCGTTTACAGATATATTTGTACTAGAGGGAGAGTTAAAAGATTTCGATGAAAAGTTATACGAGGGCGTTAAAAGACAACATATGAGAGTATTTGGAAAGTGGGATGAAAAGTTACCTAGAATACCTATGTTAATATCTCATGTAACTGCCATATCTGCTAGAACTCTTCAGAAAGTTAAAATCCCGGGGAGATATTTCTTGATAGAAAAAGTTTTTAGGCATGATACGATTGATAAAACTCACTTCATAGAGTTTAGTCAACTGGAAGGAATAGTATTGGATGAGGGACTATCTTTCAGGGATTTATTGGGGATACTAAAAGAGTTAATTACAAATATAGTTGGAGCAGAAGATGTAAAATTCTATCCGGCCTATTTCCCATTCACTGAGCCGTCTGTAGAAGCTTATGCCAAGCATCCCAAATTAGGATGGATAGAGGTTGGAGGTGCTGGAATATTTAGGGAAGAGTTGCTAGAACCTTTTGGAATAAATATCCCCGTGATTGCATGGGGGTTAGGAATAGACAGATTAGCTATGATCAGCTTAGGAATAGATGATATAAGAGATTTACATTCTAGAAATTTATATAAGCTCATGAAATAGGTATTTATTTTTGTCACAACCTTAATATCTTAATGGTAGACGTTGACAATGGATCGTACAATACTGTCTTGGATTTTTCAAAAAAATTAGTTGAGAAATTTGATGGGTTAATTAGAGTAGTAGCTTTGTTTGGATCTCATGCTAAAAAAACACACACAAATAAATCAGATGTAGATGTATTAATAATCGTAGATGATATTTACAATATATGGGACGACGTTGTAAAAGCGTATTACTATAAGACATTAGCCGAAATCCTAAATAAAGATAAATTCAAAAAGATACATGCTAATACAATATCTTTATCGGTCTTTTGGGAAATGGTAAAGGTTGGAGACCCCTTAGCAATAAATATATTAAGATATGGGATACCAGTTTTAGACAGTTTTGGTATGTTTGCTGCCCTTAAAAAGATGCTTATGCAAGGAAAAATCAGACCATCTGAAGAAGCTATAATAGTTATTAAAAGTAGAATACCGAGTCACATTAATATGTATTATTATCACCTTGTAAAGTCTCTCGAAATGGTTTATTGGATATTCGTAGATTCTGCTCACTATATGTTAATGTCTCTAGGACATAACCCACCAAGCCCAGATGAGATTCCTTTATATTTAGAAAGTTTGGTCCAAAGCAAAGTGCTTAAGGACGTTTATTTAAAGTGGTATAAGGCTATTTATGAACTTGTACACAAATTAGCTCATAGAGAGATATCCGAAATTTCCGGAAATGTTGTTGAGGAGTGGTTTCAAAGAGCAATTGATTTTAAAAAAGCAATGGAAGAGATAGTAAAGAAACATAAGAGTAAAAAACTATGAAAGGTTACATTTGGGAATGCAACTTTCTTTAGAACATATCTCTGCTAAGTATTCTATAGCATATTTATTTCCTAGTATCCTCCCGTTAGAGAATATGCAAAATAAATACTTTCCATCTTTGTAGAATGCTGTTCCGTTGGATCGTTCACACGCATTCCTTTCAAAATTCTCTCCAAGAAAATATCCATTAATATCTTGATATTTATCAGGATACCCCTCAATAACATACGTTTTATTTTTTGTAAAAGCTACAACTAATGGAACTCCAAAATTCCAAGAAATATTATGTTCTTTTAAACATTCATTCATCTCTTTAGCATTAGTAGTTTTAAGAAATGTTACATTAGGATACTTTGTTTCAATGTTGGATATATATTCTAAAAGATGTTCACAGTGTGGACATGTAGGGGAATAAACTATATAGATAATGGAGCTTTTGTTAGATAGAGATATTTTGTGCTCAATTGTAAGGTTATTAATGTTAGAGATATATAGATATCCTAAGAGTAAACCTAATAGAGCTAATAGTCCTATTCCAATAATTTGTTTAGCGTTCATACCATGAAGAATACTAATAACAACAGTAAGCCGGCTATAAGATGTAATTCTTTAATATGTTTTTTCCTCCATTCTGTAACTTTTTGGGGTTTTAATCCGAAGTAAACTAATAGAGTTATCAATATCATTGGTAGAATAAACCAAATGTTATAATATAGTATCCATAGTAATTGTTTATATTGTTCCATGGTTCCTATCATCATGAGCATAGCCAAATATGGTCCAGAAGTACATGGAAGTAGTAGCACAGAACATAATACTGCAGCCGGAAGAACTGTGAGTGGGTTATTTACTGAAGATAAGATTTTTCTAGCGATGGGCCTTAGTCTAAGCGGCATTTCTAGAGATACCATACCTGGCCTATAATGAAAATATGCTAGTATTTCTAGAGAAGCTAACACTATTAAAAGTCCTTTTAGGATATATCTTAATAAGTGATCTATGCCGAGTGTATATATAACCTTTAAAATACCAAGACCATACAGAGTATACATTATATAAATTGTTATAGAAAATAGTATTCCTCCAAGCAGAACTGATCTCCTCCCTTTTGCAGTAAGCAGACTAGCTAATAATGCTAATTGAACTGCTAGTGTACATGGGTTTATAGAATCTGTAATAGCTAATAAAGTTGTGGCAATAATCGTATTATTAGTTACATGGGTTATTATAATATTATTGGTTATATTAGTTATTATACTCGGATCCATATTAACGCAATAATACAAATAAAAATTATAATTTTTATTGACACCCGATTAATGATAGCTATTATCGGGATTATTGAAAAATTAAAACCAATATTATAGAAAGAAACCACATACAGGAGATATTAACTAAATAAACTTGCTAGTTGAAAGTCTAAAACATAACTATTTAGATTGCTTACTCTAAATTATGTTGAATAAAAAAGTATTATATATTCAAATACACTATACTAAACTAATTGAGAGGAATCTGACCTCCTCCCCGCCCTAAAAGGCATGGCTTTCAGTTGTAATAAGGCATATCATGATTTTTTAATCTTTGCGATATAAAAACCTTCAGTATCATTATTCCATGGCCATAATCT
>JAIXNB010000001.1 GCA_020697515.1 Nanobdellota archaeon | reverse complement strand
TTCTTTCGCATACCTAATTGCTCTAAAGGGTATTAAAAAATATTGAAAATGGTTAAATGCTACCTAAATCAGAAACTGCTTCAAACCCGAATTGAAGGTAGAATGATCGTATGTTTTAATTGTAGATTAAAATATAATAGAGATCTGAACTTCGCAATAAATATAGCCCGACAGATAATGAGTCCGTCGGGATGGGAGAGGAGTGAGCCCCCCAAACCTTCGTATAAAGCCGTAACTGTAAAGAGAGGTAGAACGGAGGAAGCTCCGTCCTTTGGGGTGGAGAGGCTTATGTATATTAATTAATTAAAAGTTTATGCGACCATTATCTAATAAAGAAAAAAGAATACTACAAGAGGTTCTAGAGAAAGAGTATTCTATATATTTCAGAGTTAAATTAAAAAAAGAAAATATTATCTTTGATGATAAAAATAGAGTGTATATATTAAATCGCAAACCTATTGCATTTATTTATGGTAAGAAAATATTTCCTACACTCTTGTTACTAATAGATCATGATTTTAAGATCCCATATATAGTTGTAGATAGAGGGGCAAAGGAGAAAATATTAAATGGTGCAGATGTTTTTAGACCAGGGATAACAAAGGTTGATAAAGAAATAAAGAGAGATAAAGCAGTTATCATAATTTCTGAAGATGAGAAATTATTAGCTTTAGGATTATCCTTATATGCCTACGAAGAGATACAAAAGATGAATAAAGGTAAAGTAATAAGAAATTTACACTATTATGGAGATAGAATATTTAAATTATATCAAAAACTACAAAGTAAATAACTAGAATTTTAATTTAGACTTCCATAACTAATATCTACCTCAAGAAGAGATGTTCTAAGAAATATATCTATCACAACTAAGTTTTACAAAAACCATTTTTTAGCTTAATTTAGTGCTAGTTAACCCTTAACAATCTATTATGTATTAGTGAGTATGTATACAACGAAATATCTTAAAAACTTTGGATAGAAATAGATATATAGAGGATAGTAAAACTAAGGTTTAAACTAAATTAGAAATATATATGGATATATATTATATCGAGATTAGATATAGAATCAATGAACTGAAAAATTTTAACAAATTGTTAGATATATTACCAAAAGAAATTGGAGTAACCACTACTTTACAATTTTTAGATATTGCTCAAATAATCAAAGAAGAATTATCCAAAAGAGGATATATAGTTCATATTGGAAAAAGTCCATATATGGAATATAGTATGCAGGTTCTTGGTTGTGATCCTTTAGCAGCTAATATTCCTGTAGACACTATATTATTTATTGGAGAAGGGTTATTTCATCCTACAGAGATTGCTCGTAGGTTTGACAAAAAAGTAATAGTTTATAGCCCATTAACAGGAGATATTAAAGTTTTATCTCCCGATCCCATATTCATGAAAAGAATCTATATTTTACTCAATAAATTAAAAAGTAGTAAAGTTGTAGGTCTTGTTACATCGGTAAAACCTGGACAGTATTTTTATAACAAGTTGTTATATTGGAAGAAAATTCTAAAAGATGAAAATAAAGATGTATACTTATTTATTACGGATAATATAGATTTTGATGAATTTCAGAACTTTCCTCAAATAGAATTTTGGGTTGTCTTTGCATGTCCTAGATTAATAGATGACATATTAAATAGAAAAATAAATGCGATTACACATTTCTACCTAAGATATTATCGCTGACATCATAGTTTCCGCAAACATCCAAAGTGCAATACTTCCAAATGTAGCTACTATAAAAAATAGTATAGAAGATACCAATAGGTATTCATAGATATACTTCTTCTCTTTTATAGTATTTTTTCCATTTTCTATAATATTGAGCATATATGCAATTAATATTGTTGATACTATATTGAATATACCAACTACTATGTAGATTGTGGCTGGAGAGACTGTACCTTTAAATGTAAGAAGATCGAGAATCTCTAATGAAACAAAAGAATAATAATCATACTCTCCTCCTATAGAGTATACATCTCTAATGTTTTCTATGGCTATTCCTAACTTGTAGAGAATCACTAATGACATGATAGCAACAGCAACAATTATAGCTAATATTGTTGGAGCTAATATCTTTGCTAAAGATTTCATTTGTGAAGTAACTTCTGCAGTTAGATCTAAAAGTCTAAGCTTTACTCTCTCCAAATATAAAAAGTATCTTGAGATAGCTATAGCGGCTTTTGCCGCTGATTTTGGAGATACTTTAGAACTTTCTATGATAACTTCCATAGCAGCTTCTAAATATGAGGATGGGAATTTTATTAGTGCTCCTCTTTCTTTATCAAAAATTGCATCATATATAGACATATTAAATATCCTTATATTCCTATATATTGTTGCAATAAACTTTCCTATTTCTTTTTTCTTAAATCTTGGATATATAGAGATAATAGCAGATTCTAGTGGGATGTTTTTATTTAGAGCATTACCTAGGGAAAATAAGAAGGATGATAACTCTTTTTCAATTATATCCAACCTTTTATCAAATGATCTATAAAAATTATAGTAAAGAAAACTCCCGAAAGATATCCCTAAGCCTAATGATAAAATAAATATCCCGGATACAAGAATGGCTATTATACTATACTCAAATATTAAATTTTTTAAGAAGAATATTGCTCCAAAGAAGATTAGAATTGTAATAAAGATCCCCGCCATAATTGAAATTATTTTAAATTTAATATCATTCTTCTTTAAGTATAAATAGAAGTATAAATCTTCTTTAGACACAGCTTCTATTCTTTTGGCTTCAATATATTGCTTTATAAGTATAAATACAATGAATGGGATAGCTACATCGAACATAAATAAAAGGAAACCCGGTGAGAAGATATCTGCCATTAATACAGATATTAAGGGGAATAAAGTTAACAAAAGGGTCGGGAGTACTATTCCAAGCATATATATTAGGTTTATCGGACTTTGAAGTTCCCTAACATAAAAAGACATTCGCTCATATAAATGATTCAGCATCTCCTCCACTGCTTTATCTATTAACATCTCCCTTCTAACTTGTTCAACTTCATATAGGGAAGATATTAACAATTGCATTCCGATAACGAAGTGGTATGCTTTATCTTCCCATCTCTTTAAGTAAATATCTATAGCTTCATACAGCGATGCATATTTCTTATTGTATGTATCCCACAATAATCTTAGGAAGTCTAGATTTAGTGGGGGTGATAAATGCTTAGCAGTGTGTTCAAATGCTACCTCAAGATTAGGATTTTCTAATAACTTCATTGCTAGAAACATTACTGCCAAGACCAGTTGCCCCTCCTTTTTCTTTTCAAGAATCTGGTAAAGTAATGATGGATAATATATTATTAAATTATATAAAAGAAAACCTATTATCGCAAAGAATACAACAATTAAAAGATTTTTTAAGAATATAAGGAGTAACAGTCCTATAATAACGGATATAACTAGAGATAGAGAAGCCAAGGCATAAATATCTTCTATTGTAACTTTTAAATGGACCTCACTATTGATTTTCTCGTATTCTTTTTTCTTCTTAGGATCTACTTTTATTTTTATATATTTGCCCGCGAGCTTTGCCAACTTTTCAAAAATTTTTACACTATTCCCAAAGTAATACTCTCTGTATAAGTCGTATTCTTTTTTTATTCTACTTAGATCTGCTGCCCCAACCATCTTTTAAAGTCATTAACTATATATTCCTTGGATATATCTCCATACTCTAGCAAACATCTCTCTATTATTTTATGTAGGATTTCATTAGATTTTACAACGAAATCTGCCTCTAGTAGGTATGGTTTATTATACTTAATAGAATATTCAACTAACAATTCCTTTGTTTTAGCCCTTATTTCTATATTATCCCAAAGACGTTCCCAAGATCCTGCTAGTAGCTTTATTCTTGAGGCAATGGATTTAAGAATATCAGAATCTCCATTCAATAAACTAGGTGTTGGCCTAAGAATATCTTTATCTGTATCGTAAACCATTAGATCCATAAAACCCCCTTCCTTTAGGGGGTCAGATTCCCAATGCTTTCTAACTTCTGTTATCCTTATGACTCTCCTGTACTTTCTCAACCCGGATGGATCTTTTATTGGATTTGCAATAACTATGATATCAGTTGCCTTAAAGGAAGTTTTTGGCACACCTAAATCATTCACGACTCTGTCAAAAACGCCATATGGACTCTCTGCATGAATTGTCCCCATAACCGCGTTAGCTAAAGCTCCGACTCTCATGGCTTCGTACAAAGTTTTCGCTTCCTTTGATCTAACTTCACCCAAGATTATAGCAGAGTCTCCTAATCTTAAGGATACTCTAACACCATCTTCTGCACTAAGTTCTGAAGTTTGAAGAGAAAACGGACTTCGTACTTTCATAGAGACGATGTTGTAACCCAATTTTCTAATGTAATTTACAGGAATCTCCAAGGTGTCTTCAATTGTAATTATACGGGTATTTCTTGGTAGTTCTAGCATAAGAGATGTTAGTAAAGATGTTTTACCCGCGCCTCTCGTACCCGCAATTAATATAGATCTCCCATTTTCTACTAAAAATGATAATAAGCCTGCTGCTATAGAACTGATCATTTTTTCCTTTATAAACAATGGCATGGTCCATGGTTTTGTTCTATGCCTTCTAAACACATAGGACAGACCTTTTGGACTTAATGGTTCCATTATTGCAGCTACTCTTAACCTTATATCGTTTATGAATACTTCAGTATCTAAAACAGGATTTGATTCATCAAATGGTCTACCAGAAATTAACCTCAACTTTGTAGCCCATGACTCTAGTTCTCTTTTTGTAGGTATAATATTTGTAATACATAAATCATAATTTGCATGTATAAGGCTTATTGGATTAGTTCCAGGAGGAGGGTTTACAAAAATATCCTGTACGTTCTCATCTTTTGCAACTTTCTCTAGGATTCCAAACCCAATAGTGTATCTGATTAGGACACTTCTCAACTTCTTGATTTTATTTTGGGTTAGAACCACATTATATGTCTTTGAGAGGCTAATTAAGATATTATCTATAATTTTCTCATAGATCTCTTTTAATCTTTCAGGATCGAGGTAGTCTTCCCTCTTTGGTTGGTATTGTATAAGAACTTCTCTAGCTTTATTTATCAACATCAACTCTTCTTCATATAATTTATACTCCTCTGGGAAAATATAATAATAACGAATAATCTCATTAGGCTTTCTGAATATTGTAACTTCTGTTTCATTATCTATAGAATACGTTTCTATAATTTCAGCATCTTCTGGTATTTTAGAAAGATATTTTATAGAAATAAACTTCGGTTTGATGTCTGCAACAAATAATCTTTTATATATTGAACGATCTCCTATTTTATAACCAGGAATAAAATCTTTTATATACTCATATAAAGATAAGCTTTCAAATGTGTTAACAAATGTTGAAATAAGTTGTATTAAAGGTATTGCACTTCTTTCTAAATTTGGATTTTGTGATATTAATAAGTTTAACCTCCTATACCACCTTTTCACTTTAACATATGCTCCTATAGGATCGTATAAATACTCTCTATCCAACACATCTAATATATTTTTGTATTCATGAAATAATGGATTAGCTGATAACAAATAACTATAGTACTCTCTCAAAATTTGCTTAATCTTTAGATATACATCTGCAAATTGTTTTAATATCATGATTGTATCCTCATAATATGATATCAACTCTTCTTGTTCAATATTTATCTCAATTATAGTAGGATCTTCAGATATCTTTTGGATACACAAGCTCATTATATTAGGATCATCTTCTATGGTGGCAAGTTTAGGGTATTCTTTAGCATCTATTATAAGAACCTTCCCACTACCAATATACTCTACAGAAGTCCTAATGACCATATAAAATATATATGATCTTCCAAATAATATAAAAAAATGCAAGAAATGCAAGATATCGAGAGGCGCTTGAGAATTATAGAGGACAGACTTAATATATTAAGGCAATTAATTGAAAATTTGGAGGTTAATTTTGTTGAAAAGGATAAAGAGGTTGAAATGAAAATAAATCAAATAAACAATGAGATCTCAGGATTAAGAAAGGATATACAAGAATTAAATTTGAAGGTAAATGCTATACTAGATCAACTTCCCCTATTTGCAACAAATGATAGAGTTAAAGTTATAGAGAGATATCTAGATCTCATAAATCCATTCGATTTTCTTACTAAGAAAGAGGCTATAGAATTGATTAACAAAATTGTTGAAAATAAGGTAAAGGAAATGTTAAAAAATGAAGAAAAATCTATTATATAACATGGGGTTGTTTGATTCCTTCTTAAAGAAAAAAGAAACAAAAACTGAGGAAGATCTGAACTTTAATTTAGAACAACCACAACCGGCTTTAACTCCAGAACAACCTAGAGTATCTCCATCACAATTCTCTAATAGTTTCCAAATGTATCCATCCAGAAACCAATCTACAAACTTTAATCAGAGCTTTGGAATAGACTTCCAAAATGTCCAAACTCATACACAACCATTTCAAATGTCCTCTACATTCCAAGATCAACAACAGACACAAAATCAGTACGAATATCAATATACTCAAAGTTATACCTCCCAAGATTTTGATTGGGACTCATATATCCAAGCTATAGCTGAGAAAGTTGTAGAAGAAAAAATACAAATCCTAGATCAGAAAATAAATGATCTGAACTTAGCAAAGGAGAGATTATCATTTGAGATAGAACAAATTAAAGAAGATGTGAAGAAATTGTCCGATAAGGTTGACAACCTGTATAACACTCTTATCAAAAAGATAGAAGAATATGATAAAGGTATAAAAGAAGCCACAGTAGAAGTACAGGCCCTACACAAATTGGTACGTACAATGATCCCTGCTATATCAGAATCTGTAAAAGAGCTAAAAGAAACTATAGAGGAGATAAAACTTTTAAGAGATAGCATAAGAAGACCTTAATGGATAAAAAGAGAAGGTCTATCATCCTTGCAATAGTTTTAACATTATCTATTATATTTTCATACTTAGGATATTCCTCCATTGTTGGAGATTCTAGTCAGAATGAAATGAAAGTGGCTTACCAGGTTGCAGAAACTTGTAGACAACTTTGTTTATATGCTAAGGATATCCTATCTCAACAAAATAGAAGTTTATCTTCAGAATGCCTATCAGAAATACCTAGTTTAATTACTTATTGGCACTACTCTGACTGGGTATGTGATGTTGTACATGTTCCAAGAAGTCCGGAGGATAACCTGCCAGAAAATCAATGTAAAAAATTTAGAAAAGGGTTAGTTAAAAACTTTGTGGAAGTAGATCAAAACTGCACGATAGTTAGAATTTACTACAATGGGTATTTTATTGAGGATATAACGAGCTAGCAGGTTTAACCTTTAAATTTTTATAGACTCTTAGGAGATATAGGGATGCTAACACCGGTTTATTATAAGAAGCCGAAGGAAAGGACCTTAAGGAGAATCAGAAGGGTGTGTATCAACACTAAAACTACTGTTTGGATCGGAAAAACGGGTTATCGGACATGTGGATAAAACAACTAAAGAATCAAACGTTGTAAAAATAAGGATCCTTAAAAATGCTCTAGGCGATACTTTTCATGATTTAAAAATACTGAAGTGGTAAATAATTAAAATTTGCGAAATAACTACTGAAAATATGTTCAGAGATATAAACTCTGTGGCAATTATTGGAGCCTCACCAAAAGATGGAAAAGCTGGCAACATAATTTTAAAAAATTTTATTCGGAGATTTAAAGGAAAAATCTTTGCAGTAAATCCTAAATATAAAGAAATTCTTGGGGTTCCTTGCTTTCCTTCAATTAGGAATATACCAGAGGATATAGATTTAGTAGTAATAGCCATACCGGCTGAAAAAGTTCCCGCAGTTATAAAAGAGGCTTCAGAAAAGAGAGTTAAGTATGCTATTATAATCTCGGCAGGATTTTCTGAAGCTGGGAGGAAAGATTTGGAAATGCAAATTTTAGAATATAAAGGATATATGAAAATTGTAGGGCCGAATGGATTAGGGGTGTACGATCCATATTCTGGAATAGATACATTTTTTGTAGAAGAATCTAGAGTCCCTAGACCACCTAAG
>JAIXNB010000054.1 GCA_020697515.1 Nanobdellota archaeon | reverse complement strand
TCATATCAGGGGTCTTCCATCCTTTGACTTTATTGTCTGGCTTTCGGAGTAAAGAGTTTTTGAGGGGAGCTTCATTGCTATCTAACAAAACACTACAGAAGTAATTGAATATTGTGAAGATATATTAATGCATTTCTACTTCTTCCATAAAAACTAAGACAATTTGACCATAAAGCCTTTTTATAATCTATTATTACATTTGGACTAATTTTCTTGCATTAACCACTTACAAAATTCATTAATCAAGCTCATTTTGAAGAGATCCGAAGTATAAAGCTATGCGGCGGCCGGGATTCGAACCCGGGTCACGGGCGTGGGAGGCCCGCATCCTACCACTAGACGACCGCCGCAAATAAAATATTATAATTATATTCTTTATAGTAATAGTATTTAAACGATAATGCTCTATCTGTCAAAAATGCTTACTCTCAGGAATAAAAATCTAATAAGTTACTATTATACCATTAAAGATTATTAAAATTGAAAAATAAGATAAAAACTTACCAAAGTATCGTGCATCTTAAAGATCTTCCCTCTTTCAGTTTTTTGATGAGATCTCTATTTATATCCCTTGCCGCTTTGTTAGCCCTTATAGCTAAAGTTCTTGCATCTATGTAATCGCTCTTTCTAACAACTATAGACCTTTTATCCACTAATTTTAAGCTAGGATGTCCGTAGGCAATAATTTCATCTTTATTACCACATACCTCTAATATTATTCTAATTTTTCCACCAAATTTTAAATGTTCTTTTAGATCTTCAGGTAAATCACATACTGCGTGAGAAGCACAAATACCTATTATACAATCTCCATTTGGGGTTAAATAATTATCTTTTGTTATTTCAAATGTTGATTTATGGATCGCCTTAATCAAAGGATGACCTCTAGCTACTACTACAAAAAATTTCATTAAATAATATTAGCTCAATTTCTTTTGAATAATTAATAGCTAAAACTTTATTATATACAAAATAATTTTGAAATTTTAGCTTGAATTTAACATCTTTGTAAAAGCATTCTTTCCTATATTAGACTCTTTAAATATTTTATTATTTCATTAGCGACATTTATCTTGGTGTACCTCTCAAATCCTTTGAACTGAAATATATTATGGGCGTCTATTACATAATAGTTCCCATTTTTATCTATGAGTATGTCTATACTACCAACTTGCATTTTTAAAGATCTTGCAACCAACATGGTTATCTCTTTTATTTTATTGTCTATCTCAAAACAACTACCCACACCTCCTCTACTTATATTTGCCCTAAAATCCCCAGAAATTACTCTTTTCATAACCCCCACAACATTATTTCCAATAAATATAACTCTTAAGTCATAATTATAATCTATATATTCCTGAAATAAATATGAACTTATCTTTCTCTTTGCATTTCTTACAAATGTCTTTAATTCCTCCTTAGATTTTATTAGTCTGACATGAGTCCCCCTATGCTTAGATACATGCTTAACTACTAAAGGAAAACCCAATTTTAGAACACCTCTAATAGATTTAATATTATAGATTTTAACAAATTTTGGTATCCTTACACCATGTTTAGAAAGGATCATATACATTAATGTTTTATCTAAATGTTGAAAGACACCAAAATTCTTATTTATTACGATTTTTCCAATTCCTTCTAATTCACTCGCTAATATATACGAATCTCTACCTAATGTTCTTGTATAGAAAAAAACTACCTTGTAATCTCTAAATAGCTCGAGATCAAATGGAATATCTAACTTCATTACATCCAAAAATTTAATGTTTACGTATCTTTTTGATTCTTTTTTCAGCCTCATAACCTCGTATTTGTTAATATTTGAGTTATATAGAATTAAGACACCCATATTTAATTAAAGATTTAAAAATCCTTTTTAAACGGTAATAAAATGCCTAAAAAGAGTAAGAAAACCCCTTCAAAAAAATATTCTTCTGCCAAGAAGGGCGCAAAATCTACTACAAAAAAGAAGGTAGAGATAGATATTACAAAGCATGAGTTGGTTCCAGAACACATACTACTCTCAGAAGAAGAAAAGAAACAATTGTTGAAGGAACTAGGAATAAAGCTAGGTGACTTGCCTAGAATTAAAATAAACGATCCTGCAATTAAACATCTAAATCCGAAACCTGGTGCTGTTGTTAAGATCATTAGAAAATCTATAACTGCTGGAGAGTATGTGTATTATAGAGTTGTTGTTGAAGAATAGAATAAAAACTTTTCTTAATGTTTTATAAGATGCGAAATTCGGATAAATATTTGTTATTTTACAAATACTTTGAGGAGCATGGAGTACTGGAAACCCAAATAGAATCTTTCAACTATTTTGCAGATGTGGAAATGACAGAAATTGTAAAGGAGGTTGGAGAAGTTGAGCCAAAAATTCTTCCACCTGGAATAAAAGATTTAAAAATTAGATTTGAAAAGGCGTGGCTTAGCAAAGCAGATTATATAGAAAAGGAAGGTATACCCAGGATAATATACCCAAATGAAGCTCGTATAAGAAATATAACTTATTCTGGGTCAGTTTATGTTGAATTTTCTGCTTGGGAGGATGGAACTCTCAAAACAAAATATGTTGTTAATATAGGAAGGCTTCCGATAATGGTAAAGTCAAAATACTGTAATCTGTATGGATTGTCTGAAGAAGAGTTGATAAAGCTGGGAGAGGATCCATATGATCCTGGTAGCTATTTTATAATAAATGGAACAGAAAGGGTTCTAGTTATGTCCGAGGAGCTTGCAACTAACAAATTCTATGTTGAAGAAGGCCAAGGTCCTGTGAAATATCGTGGTTTTATATTTTCTGAAGCAAAAGCAGTATCTATACCCCACAGGATGGAACTACTAAATGATGGAATAGTTTATCTAACCTTTGGTAAATTTAAAAGAATCCCGGTTATACCGATAGTCAAAGCTTTAGGTTTAACCATCGATGCTGATATAGCTAAATTGATAAATGAGGGTGATAATTTCGAAGAGACATATATAAACCTATATGAATTCATAGGTATTCAGGATCAAGAACAAGCTATGTTATGGCTAGCAAATAAACTAAAGTTTACTGGAGGGGAAGACATTAAAAAGGAAAAAGTCAGAATAGTTCTAGACAATTATCTACTTCCTCATATCGGTACTTCTCCAAAGGATAGAGCAATGAAAGCATACAATTTATTGAAGATGGTAAAAAAATTACTACTACTGACTCATGGTAAAATTGAGGAGGATATCAAAGATCACTTTATGAATAAGGTGGTTAGACTACCAGGAGAGTTGTTGAGAGATCTATTCAGAGTAGTGTTCAGAACAGTTGTTAATGATGCTATGCATCAATATCATAGATTGGCTCGAAGAGGAAAAGTACCTTCTCTAACTTCAATATTCAGATCTAAACTATTCACTGAGAGATTTGGATCCGCAATGGGGACTGGTCAATGGACGAGAAATAGAACAGGGGTTTCTCAGTTATTGGATAGGACTAATAAATTAGCTGTTTTGTCCCATCTGACTAGAGTTTGGTCTTCTATCCCTGGAGAAGCAGAACTTTTGGAAGCAAGAATGGTTCATGGAACTCATTGGGGTAGATTGGACTTGATAGAAACACCGGAGGGTAAGAATACTGGTTTAAGAAAAAACCTAACTTTGTTAGCCAAAATAACATTTCAGGAGGCAAAAATGGGGGAAATAGTAGAAAAGCTCAAAGAATTCGGTCTAAAACCTATAAAAACCGAAAAATAAAAAGGCTTATTAAACTTTCTACCCCATTTTAAAAATGCCTTCTGAGGTGTACATCGACAATATTTTTGTAGGTTATGTCGACAATCCAAAACAGTTTGTAGCTAAAATAAAGGAAGATAGGAGAAAGGGGAAAATACCTAGTTTTATTAATGTAATGTACGATGAGGATACTAATACAGTTAAGATCTTTACACATAAAGGGAGGATTCAAAGGCCTCTTATAGTTGTTAAAAATGGAAAACCTCTACTAACTGAAAAACATATCGAAAAATTGAAGAAAGGAGAGACAAAGTGGTCAGATTTAGAGAAGAAGGGTATAATTGAGTGGTTAGATCCTGCTGAAGAGGAAAATATATATGTTGCGTTAACTCCTGAAGAAGTAACTAAAGAACATACTCATATGGAAATTTCTCCATTGGTAATATTCGGTATATTGACATCTTTGGTTCCTTTCTCAAACCATAACCAATCTGCAAGATTGAATAGAGGTATGAGGACTCAAAAACAGGCTCATGCTGTATACGCATTAAATTTCTGGACAAGATTTGATTCTGATATATCTATCGCATACTATCCACAAGAACCAATCGTTAGAACATTCTCCCACGAAATTTTCAAACATGAAGATGCAATCGGGCAAAATGTGATAGTAGCAGTTATGACTCAAGAAGGTTACTCTATGGAGGATGCTATTATCCTAAATAGAGCTTCAATAGAGAGGGGGTTGTTTAGGTCAGTATATTTCAGACCATACGAGATAGAAGAGTTGAAATATCCTGGCGGGCTACAAGATGAAATAAAAATACCTGATCCCGATGTGGTACACTATAAAGGCAAATACAGATATAGACATCTTGATGATGATGGTATAGTTTACCCTGAAGCAGAGATGGAAGGAGGGGATGTTCTAGTAGGAAGAGTGTCTCCTCCAAGATTTATAGGTATAACTTCTGAAACATTCGCAACAGGTTTAATTAAAAAGGATACCTCTTTAACTGTGAGATCTGAAGAGAAAGGAATTGTTGATGCAGTAGTTGTAACAGAATCTGGTGAGGGTAATAAATTGATTAAAATAAGATTAAGAGATTTGAGAATCCCGGAACTAGGGGATAAATTTTCAGTTAGACACGGCCAGAAGGGGGTTATAGGTATGATTCTAGATCCATCAGATATGCCCTGGACGGCCTCTGGGGTTGTCCCCGATGTCTTATTTAGCCCATTTGGTATACCTTCTAGAAAAACTGTCGGATATATCCTGGAGGTTCTTGGAGGGAAAATAGGGGCATTGGCCGGAAGATATATAGATGGAACTCCTTGGTATGGTGAGAATGAGTTCGATTTAAGAAATGAATTGTTGAGGTTAGGATTTAGGGAGGACGGTACTGAAACAATGTATAATCCATTAACCGGCGAGGAATTCAAGGTTAAAATATTTATAGGATCTATGTACTACTTAAGATTAAAATATATGGCTGCTAATAAGTTACACGCTAGAGCTAGAGGTCCTGTAACTTTATTAACAAAACAACCAACTGAAGGTAAAGCTAGGGAAGGTGGTTTGAGATATGGTGAGATGGAGAATCAAGTACTAGCAGGACATGGAGCTTCTTTACTATTGCGAGAGACATTCTCCTCAGATGATACTATTGTCTATGTTTGTGATAGATGTGGTGGTTTAGCTGTGGAAGATGATATAAGGAACAGTGTTTATTGTCCTGTTTGTGGAGAAACTGAAAGAATATCTAAAGTGAAGACATCCTATGCCTTCAAGTTATTCTTACAGGAGTTGATATCCCTGGGAGTTTGGCCAAAGCTAAAAACAAAGTTTAAATTTGAAGATTAACATGGAACAGAACATATTCCATTTTTTCTCTATTAAATTATACAGCTGGCCATACAAAAATGAAACAATGAGTGAGATATTCTATATGGGGTGTATAATATCTAAGACTTATAAACTATTAATAAATAGTAGATAGTAGCCATGGAAGTTGTGTATAAGAAAATTTCTGGTATAAAATACGCCCTATTAAATCCAGAAGCTATTAGAAAATTATCAGTTGTAAAGATAATAACACCGGAACTATATGATGAGGAAGGATATCCTATTAGAGGGGGTTTAATGGATCCTCGAATGGGTGTTGTAGACCCTGGTTTGCGTTGCGAAACCTGTGGTAAGCCCGCTGGAAAATGTCCAGGACATTTTGGCCATATAGAACTAGCGAGACCTGTACTTCACATAGAGTTCCTTCCGATAATTTATGATACACTTCAAATAGTATGTCATCAGTGCGGTAGGTTAAAATTAACTGAAAATGAATTAGATTTTGCAGTTAGAAAAATAGATAGATACAAAAAATCAGGAAGGTGGACTAGAGCATACAAATTTATAAAGAAATTTGTTATAACCCGGGCTAAAAACAGAACAAAATGTCCTCATTGTAATTATGAAAATCCCAAGGTAGAGTTACGAAAACCATATAGATTCTATGTGATAGATAAAGATGGAGAAGAAAGAAGAATGTTTCCAGTAGAGATAAGATCAATATTTGAGAAGATTCCAGAAAAAGATGCATTAGCTCTAGGTTTCGATAATGTTAATTCTAGGCCTGAATGGATGATTCTAACTGTACTACCAGTCCCACCTGTTCCTGTTAGGCCTTCTATAATCTTGGAGACTGGAGAAAGAGCTGAGGATGACTTAACACATAAGCTTGTTGATATAGTTAGAACCAATCAAAGACTTCATGAAGCGATTGCTACTGGTGCTCCACAAATTGTTGTAGAGGATTTATATGATTTATTACAGTACCATGTTGCTACATATATAAACAACACATTAGCAGGTATTCCTAAAGCTGTACATAGATCTGGAAAACCCATAAAATCTTTAGTTGAAAGAATTTCCGGTAAAGAGGGTAGAATAAGATATAATCTATTAGGAAAGAGAGTTAACTTTTCTGCAAGAGCTGTAATTTCCCCGGATACTAAAATTAGAATAAATGAAGTCGGTATACCTGTAGAAGTCGCTAAAACTCTAACCATACCGGAGAGAGTTACTGAGTGGAATATAGAAAAACTAAAACAGTATGTTTTAAACGGTCCAGATAGATATCCCGGAGCAAATTATATTATATCTCCGGATGGAAAGAGATTTACTATAACTGAAGATAATAAAGAATTGCTGGCAGAAAGGCTACAGCCTGGTTGGATAGTTGAAAGACATCTGTTGAATGGAGATATAGTTCTATTCGGAAGATACCCTTCTTTACACAGATTATCTATCATGGGTCATTATGTTAGAATCCTTCCGGGAAAAACCTTTAGGTTACATCCAGCAGCTTGTACTCCTTACAATGCAGATTTTGATGGAGATGAGATGAATATTCACGTACCTCAAACTGAAGAAGCCAGAGCAGAGACAAAATATTTGGTTGCCCTTGAAAACCATATGATCTCTCCAAGATATGGTCTAACGATTGTCGGAGGGATACAAGATGTTATAACTGGTTTATATCTCTTAACACAAGATGATACAAGAATTGAGTTCTCAAAGGCAGTTGAATTAGTATACTTAGCTAATCCCTCTGAAAGCGAAATAGAGAAGTTAGTACGATTTATAAAAAGAGCAAAGGAGGAAGGAAGAGACTATCTAACCGGCAAAGAAATATTTTCTGTATTCTTGCCTGATGATTTGATATTTGAGGAGAGTGGAGTAAAAATAGAGGATGGAGAGTTAAAGGAGGGTTCCATCGATGCTCTTATGATAAAATCTGAGAAAGGTGTTCTTATTAGATACATATATGATAAATATGGACCAAGGTTCGCTTTGGAATGGTCATACAAAGTATTCTTGCTCGGAGTACACTACCAATATCTTCATGGTATAACTGTTACACCTTCTGACTGGGATCTACCCGAAGAGGCTATGAAAAAGATAAGGGAAATCTTAGAAGAAGCTGATAAGAAAGTACAAGAAATAATGGATCAGTATAAACACCATAAACTACCTAAAGTTCCTGGTAGAAGCGAAAAGCAAGTATTTGAAAATATGGTGCAACAAGTACTCTCCGAAGCTCTGACAGAGATTGGAGAGATAGTTAAAAAGTACGCTCCTATTTCTGGTACAACTTTAATGGCCATAACTAAAGCTAGAGGGGATATAAGAGATCTAGCACAAATAATCTCTGCCCTCGGTCAACAATCTTTTAGAGGCGGTTTGATAGAGTTTGGTTATAAAAAGAGAAACCTATCCATGTTCAAACCTGGAGATATACATCCAATTACAAAAGGATGGGTTAAATCTGGTTATAGAGAAGGATTAAAACCTTACGAACTGTTCTTCCACGCGTTGCCTGGAAGAGACGCTTTAATGGACACCGCAATAAGAACTGCAAAATCTGGTTATTTGTATAGAAGAGTTGCCCATGCTCTGTATGAGATATACGTACATTCTGATGGAACTGTTAGAGATACTACTGGAAGAGTTATACAACTCCTATTTGGAGAGGATGGTATGTTCCCGCAAAAGACCCATCACGGAAAGTTAGATATAGACGGTATAATTAAGGAAATATTGAAAAAGGTAGAAAAAGAAAAATAAAATGGACCTTCCTAAGAAAATCTTGGAAGAACTGGAAGAAAAGACTAAAGACTTCCCAGAAGATGTTAAACAAAAAATATATGAGGAGGTCAAAAAAAGATATGAGAAAGCTTTAGCAGATGTAGGGGAACCAGTAGGGTTAGTTTCTACACAATCTCTAACCGAACCTGCAACTCAGATGATATTGAGATCTTTCCATTTTATTGGAATGTCCGAACTCCAACTCTCCCTGGGTCTTCCTAGGTTTATAGAGATAGCTGATGGAAGAAAAAAAATAAAGGAAAAATATATGGTAATAAGATTGAAGGACGAGTATAAGCAGAACAAAGAAGTTGCTTATCAAGTTGCTAGAAAACTAAAGGAGATAAAATTATTTGATGTAGTTAAGGAGATACAAACTGATATAATAAATAAAACTCTAAAAATTATCTTTAATTTAGAAGAGTTGAGAGATTTAGACCTTTCTGTTGAGAAAGTGACGGACATACTGAAAAAGAAACTTAAGAAAATGAAGATTATAGAAGCTGGAGAGGATTACATAACTCTAAAAGCTGCTAGAGAAGACATGTCTATGAAAGAGTTTTACCAATATAAAGAAAAAATAAAGAGTTTACACATTGCAGAAATAAAAGGAATAAGAGATGTACTTGTTAAAATGGAGAATGGAGAATTTGTAATTTATACCTATGGGTCCAACTTGAAAGAGGTAATGAAAATACCAGAGGTAGATTATACAAAAGTATACTCAAATGATATACATGAAGTTGCAAAAGTTTTAGGAATAGAAGCTGCAAGAGAAGTAATAGTGAGAGAGATACTGAATATATTAGAGAAGCAGGGTTTAGATGTAGATGTAAGACACGTTTTATTACTAGCAGATGTTTTAACATGGTATGGCGAATACTTGGGTGTTACCAGATATGGTTTGCAAGCCGAAAAAGGTTCTGCCTTAGCTAGAGCTGCCTTTGAAACTCCGATAAAACATCTCATTGTAGCTGCGATGCTTGGAGAAAATGATGATATGAAAACAGCCATAGAGAATGTTATGACGAATCAACCAATACCGTATGGTACCGGATTGTTCAAAGTATTTTATGTAGAGGATCCAAAGAAAGAAAAACAAGAGCGATAATTTTTTAATTTATTTTTAAATCATTAAATCTATGAACCCAGTGGAGGAGCTAAAAATGATTATGTTAAATCAACCAGATAAGCTAGTTGTAGGTAGTAGAAGGACTTTAAAATATCTGAAACTTGGAAAAATATCTAAGGTATTTATGGCAAAGAATGCTCCAGAAGATGTAAAATCAGACATTGAGTATTATGCTAGGATATCGAATGTAGATGTAATTGTTCTAGATTTAGACAATGAAGAGTTAGGAGCCGCCCTTAAAAAGTCATTCAAGGTGTCAGTTGTTTCTGTTCTAAAATAGATCCTTAAATAATCTTTTAAATTTTTTACTAATTTTTAATTCATGCCAAATGGTCTATTTGCTGCTAGGAAATTAAGGTTAAAAAAGAAACAATTTAGGTGGTCTAAAAGAGAATATAAAAGAAGAATGCTCAGACTAAAAGAAAAACACGATCCATTGGAGGGAGCTCCAATGGCTTCTGGTATAGTACTGGAGAAGACAGCGTTGGAAAAGAGACAGCCATATTCAGGTATGATAAAGTGTGTTAGAGTTCAACTGAGGAAAAATGGAAAGATTGTGACGGCTTTCGCCCCAGGTGACCAAGCTATAAAATATATAGATGAGCATGATGAAGTATTAATTGAGGGTATTGGTGGTGCTATGGGTAGATCTGTGGGTTCTATTCCAGGTGTAAGATTTAAAGTAGTACTAGTTAACGGGCAACCCTTAGAACTGCTAAGAACTGGTAAGATAGAAAAGGCTAGAAGATAGACTTCACATTTTTTATAAGACCTGTTTTATTAGAAAAGTATTATTAGGTTTATGCGCTACTTTTAATAAAGTGGGGAATAAAAATATTTTATGTGCGTGGACATTGTATTTTGGAAACAGATTGGCTATTTAGTTGCATCGATTATAGCAGGTTTTGTACTGGGTAATGTACTAGGTTTATTAGTGAACAGAATTTTGGATAGAACGATAGAGAGGTGGCTGGATGAGACTCAAATAGGTAAAGAACTAAGAAAAATACAACTAGATTTCTCAGATACAGTAGGGTTGTATACTACAATATTTGTATTTTTATTGTTCCTAATATGGGGAGTATCACAAGTCAATATAGTGCATCCTTGGTGGGCAGCTGTAGTAGAGTTAGCTAATTATGCATTAATTGTAACTCTGGGTTTTGCATTCATAACAGTAGCGCTGTTATTTGTGGTATTTCTATCAGATTACTTTGGAAGATTAGTCAGAGGATACAATGAATATGTAGGAAAATTGTTATCTATACTACTACTAGTAGGTTTGATTGCAGTAGTAGTTAAGTTAGCGATGGGTATTATGGGTTTAGGATATTCAATAATTACTGATGTTATAAACGGATTTGTAGCGTTTTCTATTGGATGGGTGATAGCTGATTTCATAATAAAGAATATAGAAAAAGATTATAGCGAATTTAAGGTATTTGCACCATATGGAAAATATATAATATTATTAGTATTCTTATTAGTAGGTTTAAATGCAATATTTGCAAAATACCTAAGTACTTCTATAATACAAGTGTTGGCCTGGGGTGTAGTATTCCTATTTGCAGCTTTGTCATTGCCATTTATACTAAAGGCAATTAAAGAGCTTTACTAGACCCTTTCTTTTTTATATAGTACCTTATTTCTATATCAATAAACCAAATTTAGGTAGATCTTCAATTTTAACACTATTTTATGTATTGTCTATGACCTTAAGTATATAAACTAGTAAAAGATTATTGAAAGAAGAAAGTACATATCATCCTGGTGTTTGTTGATTTTTTAAAATATGAGATGTTAGAATTACTTAAATTATGTTTTAGAAATTAGGTGCTACAAAATTTTAACAGAAGATATATGTTTATCTCCCAAAATATAAAACTTTTTAATCTTATTTTAAAATCTAGTGCTAATGGATGTTAAGGAATATATTGCCGAAAGAATGTCTAAGGTAAAGTTCTTAGGTAGATGGGACTATAATGTTGAAGTAAAGGACGCTTCTCTAAAGCCATATTTAAACATTGAACAATGGTTAGTTCCAAAAACAGCAGGTAGATATCAAAAGAAAAGATTTGGAAGGGGGAAAATACCAATTATAGAAAGATTGATAGGCAGATTGATGGTTCCAGGGCATCTGGGTAAAAAACACAAATACACATCTTACCCTGCCTCAGGGAAATATTATAAGAATTTGAGGATAGTTGTTAAGGCATTTGAAATTATAGAAAAGAGAACCGGTGAGAATCCCATTCAGGTTTTAGTGAGAGCTATAGAGAATGCTGCACCAAGAGAGGAAATAACTACTTTTGAAGCAGGTGGTGCAAGATACCCAAAAGCAGTAGATATCTCTCCCTTGAGGAGAATAGATTTAGCTATAAGATACATAGTTTGGGGTGCATATCATAAATCTAGAAATACTCCAAAAAAGATGTATGAAGCACTAGCAGAGGAAATAATAAAAGCTGCAAACAACGATACAGGGTCCTATGCTATACAGAAAAAGTTAGAACTAGAGAGAATAGCATCCTCCTCTCGATAGCCCTTTTTATATTCTATAGTCTTTCAGGAATATCTAAAAAATTTAATAATTCTTTAAGAATTCTATTAGCAATCTAACGCCAAAACCAGATCCTCCTTTGGTCATCCACTCCCATTCTTTCAGCATTATGGCGGGTCCTGCTATATCCAAATGAGCCCACGGGGTCTTTTCCTCTACAAAGTGCCATAGAAATGCACCACCCACTAACGAACTAGCCTCTCTAGAATTCGGGGATGGTATGTTCTTTAAATCAGTGAATTCTCCTTCAACCATATTCAAATAAATATCTTTGTAATCCAACAATGGTAGTTCCCACAAGTACTCTTTAACTTTCTTCCCTAAATCGACTAGTCCATTTATAAGATCTTTGTTGTTACCCATTATAGCAGCGACTTTATATCCTAGAGCTATTATCTGTCCTCCAGTCAATGTAGCTAAATCTATTATATATTTAGGGTTGTAATGTCTGCAGGCATATGCCAGAGCATCTGCTACAATTAATCGTCCCTCAGCATCTGTATTAACGATCTCTGTTGTTAAGCCATTATAGTGCTTTACAATATCTCCAGGCTTTAGGGCTCTTCCGGATGGTAGATTTTCTACAATTGGAGTTAGAACTACTATATTTTTAGATTTTGCAAATCCTTTCTGCACTAATTTAATGTATCCGTATAATGCAGCGATAACTGAAGCCGCTCCATGCATATCCATTTTCATATCCTCTATGTAACCAGTAGGCTTTAGATGTATCCCCCCAGCATCAAAACATACTCCTTTACCAACTAACACAATTGGATTGTTATCTTTGTTTGGGAGATATTCTATTACTACTAACTTCGGAGGATGGTCAGATCCTTTTCCTACACCATAAATCCCGCCAAATCCCTTATTTTTTAGTTCTTTATCATCAAAAACAATAATATTTACGGGTAGACTCTTAAATTTCTCTTCAATCTTTTTTACAAATGTTGACGGATTTAAGAACTCCGGTGGCTCATTTGCTAGATCTCTAGCGAAATAAACAGCATCCTTTATGATTTCAATTTCTTCCAAAGTACTCATGTAATTACCTTTAGTGTAAATTATGAACTTGTTGATTTTTCGCCCTCTTTTATACTTGTCAAACTCGTATGCCGCTAAATATAATCCAAGAACAACCTCCTTAAAACTAAGATCACCCACATCCAGATATACCTCTTTAATTCGATTGATTTTTAAATACCTAAATAACCTAGCGCCAAACTTTAGAGAGTCTTCCTCTCCCTTATAGGTTCCATATATTATATTTCCATCTCTATAAAAATTAACATCTTTGAATAATTCTTTTTCTATCTCTGCTTCTCCTTCCTTAACTGCCTTAACAACTGGTTCATTTAATTCTGTAACAAACTTTATCTCTAAATGGTTCATAGGTAAATTAAAGTTATAGAAAATACTTATTTCTTACTATTTTTGATAATATATCATTAGTAGAGATAACAAAAAGTTAAGGTACTATTATATGTTTGACTTGCTAATCTAAATATTAGAGTCTGACTTTTCTCCTCACCTGAAGAGTGAGGCTTTCAGTTGTAATTGGACCCGCCGGGATTCGAACCCGGGACCTCCGGCGTGCGAGGCCGGCGTCCTACCGCTAGACTACGGGCCCATTCAAATTATTTTAAGTGAAATATTAAATTAAATTTATTATAACTGGATCTTGTTCTTTAAGGTGGAGATAAGTACTGCTATTCCCTCAAAATTATTTAGAAAATAAACAGTAATATTCATCTACCTTGAGAAGTTCTTCCGTTCTGTCCGTACACAGACTTCACCGAGAGTGTT
>JAIXNB010000053.1 GCA_020697515.1 Nanobdellota archaeon | reverse complement strand
TTTTTACAAATTCTGCCAAGAATAACCCAAATATGAACACCCCTATAGATCCGTATAAAACGTTCATAAAATTCATTATAGTTTGTATAAGGTTATATCCCATAACATTCAGACCCACTGCAATGAAATAAACATAAATATACCACCTCACCATTAAAACTATTATCTCTACTATAGATTTTCCATATAGGGCATTCTCTAGTCGGTATTTCTTAATAATATCCTCAATCCCTAGGAACTTTGATAATATAAGCTTTGTAATAGTTCCTGCCGCCCTTCCAGCTACATAGCCTATAATTGCTAAAGATATAAATACTAAAGACTTTCCAAGAAACTCGGGAAATTTTGAAAGATAATAAATTATAGGCTTTGTTAAATGTTCATATATATCTCTCATCATTGTACTAAAATGGAGTTATTTAAATATAAAATTTTGAGATATTCTATAAAAACTCTAAAATTAACTTTTTATATCCTAAAAAAATATATTATAAAATAGGGCCCGTAGCTCAGCGGTGAGAGCGCCCGGCTGATATGGGCCGCCCCGTCTATAACAATTTTGTATTATTATTAAGAACTTCTACAACGATCCCTCAAGCGATCTTTAAAGAATGTTATATAATTCTATCTATCCAAATTTATCAGATAAAAACATTTTTACTTCGAAAGGTTTTAAAAATAATAATAGAATAGGTCTATTAATACAACGGGGCGGCCATTGCAGGAACCGGGAGGTCCGGGGTTCGAATCCCCGCGGGCCCATTCCAAATATACGAAATTTAATTTGTTCTCATTTTATATCATCTAAATGAAAATAGTGGATTTATCTTATTTAAAAAGACATTTCAAAGACATTAAAGAAGCGTACACTGTTAGAGAAATTATAGAAGAAGCAAAAAGTGTATTTTTTCAAAAGATCTTAGCGAATGTAAAAATACTTCCTGTAGAAACAAAATATATCAAGGAAGTTATCAAAAAGGCTAAGGAAGTAGGTGTATTAGACTATTTATCAAGAGCAGATATAAAGTTATGTGCCCTTGCATACAAGTACAGAGATATCGCTATAATGTTCACAAATGACCTATACATACAGAATTTATGTTATTTTTTAGGAGTCAAATTTGAGGGAGATCAAAAAATAGAATACGCAAAAATATTTAGATACGTGTGTCCAAAGTGTGGAGTGATATCTGAAAGACCTATATGTCCAAAGTGTGGTAGTATTGCAGATAGAAAAGTAGTTAAGGCTCTAAAAATATAATAATTAATATAATTTAGGTGAATATTTGTTTCACACTAAAAAGGCGTGGCTCACAAATGTAATACTTAAATACGAAAAATAAAGATGTAGTGTTTTCTATAACAATTTTTCCTCTATCCTTATCAATTCGTTCAATTTTGCAGTTCTTTCTCCATTGACTATTCCAAACTTTACTATAGGAATTTCCAAACCAACAGCTAGATGAGACAGAATATTACTTTCAGTTTCTCCAGACCTATGGGATAAAATAGGGATTATATTATTCTTTTTACATAATGCTACAGCCTCAGTAGTTTTCACTATCGAACCCACTTGATTGGGCTTTATTATAACCGCCTTGACAGATTTACTTTTTATAGCTTCATTTATTCTCTTTGGATTCGTAACTGTAAGGTCGTCTCCAGTTATTAGTGCGTCAGTCATAGAATTTATTTCTGAAAACCCCTCAAAATCCTCCTCATGTAGAGGATCTTCGATATAATATAAATCAAAATCTTCGATCAATTTCAGCATTTTATCTATCTGTTCCTCTCGAGATAATTTTTTACTTTCTCTTTTGTATATATAATAGCCGTTAATATATAGTTGAGATGCTGCTACATCCATTCCTATACGAACATCAACACCCTCCTGTTCTCTCACCTCATCTATAACGTTACTGATCAAAGTTAGGATAATATCTGTATCCAATGTGCTAACCCATGCTCCTTCATCATTTTTGGCCCCCAGGAATCCTTTATCATTTATAGATAACTTTTCTCCTAAGAGTTTATGTACTAGCGAATTTATAAAAATCCCTAGCTTTACATATTTCGTTTCAGGGAGGACCAAAAATTCTTGAATATCTGGGCCTCTCCATAAGGCATGTGCTCCCCCTCCTATCACATTTGATAATGGTCTTATATTAATTTTTGGATTTTTGTTAAAGAATACATATATTGGGGCACCAGTATATTTAGACCATGCCCTTAAAATCGCATATTCGGTTGCTATCAGAGTATTAGCTCCATACTTCCTAAACCCTCCAATGTTAAAAAAACATTCCTCAAACTCCTTTAGATCATCTAAACTTTGTATATCAAAGGTTGTTAGAACCTTGCTTAAATCTTCGTTAAAACGATTTACAGCTAACATAGGATCAACATACATTGCTTCGTATTTTCCTATGCTAGCACCTTGAGGCGCGGATTCTGACACACCGTTTATTTCAACTTCTATTGTAGGATCTCCCCTTGAATTCAAAACAATTCGCGCTTTTGCCGACCGGATTTCCATATTAATATTTTTAGATTATTTATGATATAATCTTTAGCCTGTATATAAATCTCTCTAAAGAAAAAATAAAGTTTATTTTCTTTTAACTACTAATGGTAGTACTTTTTTCTCCAACTCCATCCTTGCAATTTCAGTAGGGTCATAATTTATTTTCACTAATTCCTCTTTTGATAACTTAATGAAAACTGGTGCTCCCATTGCAATTTGTATAGCTCTTGCAGCAATAAGTCTAGCAATTTCAAATCTAGATAAACTTTTTTGATACTCTCTCATTTTAAGGAATTCAAAAGAATTTTTTTAATCTTAGGGTATAAATCATAAGCCCAAGATACCAATTCCATGAACTCTTCTAACTTAATAGTTCCACTTCTTCTAGTTTGTACTCCATGTATTCCTTTTTCAGAGATTCCTATATGAACAAGCATATTCGCAGATTCTTCTTCATATTTGTTGGGATCTAATATTAGTTTATCATTTATCTTAGCAAAAGAAAATGTCAATGGGATTTTATCCATGTTTAGTGGAAGGATTTTTTCTGTTTTTACTTTCGGATTCACTCTATAAGTGTCTTCTACTTTTTCTAACTCTGGGAATTTAGCAGTCATTAAAGCACTTAAAGTTGCGAGCATTCCTGCATCCACAATATTACCATCATCATTTAGAACATAAATATCTATGAAAATTTCCCAAACTGTCTTGCCAGATTCTATAACCAATTCTTCTGTTTTTATAAATCTGGATTCTCTTATTGCTCTATCTATAACCCTTGCTAACTCTATTGCCTCCGGTCCAGGGGGTCCAGGTTCTACAGTTGGAAATGAAGAAGGTAAGAACTCTAGCGAGGTTATAAATACCCCTTCATTAGGTGTATCTGGGAATGGTGTTCCCAGCCCAAGATCCACTCCAGCGATAACTTTTGTATTACCTAATTCTACATAGCAGGATCCTTCTGCATTTTTTACATAGTTAGGAATTATTCTAATTTTTCTATATTCCTTGAACTTCCTTCCATCTATTCTTTCCCCCCTCTCTATTAAAGATGATATATATCTAGACATATGCTCAAAAGTTCCCTGGTCTATCATTTCCCATAATTTATAAACAAAGTTTTAAATTTCACTTGGAATTCAAAAGCACCTTTGAGATCTCTAACGCTTTACAGTATAATCTCTCAGATATTATCCCAGAGTTATAATATGTTTCTAATTCTTCCCGATCAACTATAAATTTTCTGTTATCTGTTTCTATCACATCAATCTCTAAATCTAAGTACTGTATGTATCTCGAGGTAATCTCTATCGGGGTGTTTACATTTATATACCTTCCTTTGAGAGCCCCACTTTTATTATAATACTCTATAGTAAAATACCAAGAGCCTTCCAAATATGTTGTAATTATATAATCTCCAGGTTCTTTGGGTAAGTTTAATCCATCATACATTCCCCCGGGCTTTGGAACTCTAACAGTTTTTATCCAAATTCTATTGTCTTCAGATAAACCAATATCTTTTACAACTTCAATATATTTTAATAGCTGTCCATCCGGTTTTCTATGATATCTTTTAATAACCCCTCTATCTTTAATCTTCTCTATAATATACTTTTTGATATTTTTGTTAATTACCTTAGGATCTATTTCTTCTAAAAGAATCTCTGAT
>JAIXNB010000052.1 GCA_020697515.1 Nanobdellota archaeon | reverse complement strand
TCCATCCTCTGACTTTATTGTCTGGCTTTCGGAGTAAAGAGTTTTTGAGGGGAGCTTCATTGCTATCTAACAAAACACTACAGAAGTAATTAAATGATGCAAAAGAACACGTTATACGTTTTTGTTCCTGCTAATCCTAAATACCCAATAATGAAGGGGTCTCTCATTCCATAATATATAGACTTCATCAGGGAGCGTTCTAAATATAACTCCCTACATTCTGACACTCTAATATAATACAATAATAATTAGTTATATTATTAGGTTTAGACTAAAACTTATTTTCACCAAGATAGATATATAAAAGAGTATATCAGGTAGCCTCCGATTAATAACAATCCTACTTCTTTTGGTATTTTTTTACCAATTATAACAAGATCTGATAACACCATAGATATATAAAGCACTAACATGGTAATATACAATAAAAATATATGCATCTTTATGGAAAATGGAATAATCGCCGCAGAGATACCAATGCCGAAAGTTAAGTCTGTAATAAATGATCCAAATAGATTAAATATTGCAATATCTTCCCTTTTTAAGGAGAAATAAGATATTAGTGTTACTAGAAACTCCGGCATAACTGTTAGAAACCCCAATATATATCCAATTATGAAATAGGGTATCCTAAAATGTTTCATAAGTATTATAGATAGTACATATATTAAGTTTGCATTAACTATCAGAACAAAAATGGATGCTGCGATCATAAAGGAATACTTCAACCCATCCTTCAATGGTATATCTAGGGATTTCTTAACTTTCAAATTATCTATATTTTTTATTATGAAAGAAGTGAATGTTATCCCATAAGATATAAATAACATCATACCTTCAGTCATAGATAAATATCCATCTAAAACAGAGAATAAAAATAATATATAAACGAGAATCATTGCGATTACATACTGTTTGTTTAAATAAAGATCTTTAAGAGATCTTGAAAGGAGAATGCTTAATCCAAATACCAATGTAAAATCTATAACCAAATTATTTAGGATTGTAAATAATCCTATTTGAGGGTGTCTGTTCACGGAGAATATTATAGCATTTAATATTTCTGGCAGAGAGGATCCCAAAGATATAGAAAAAAAGGTTATTAAATAAGGGGGAAAATCTATCTTTTTTGAAAATTCTATTATGGATTTTACTAGAATATCTGAACTTACAATCATCAATAACACGCTAATTGCGATTAGAACAATGAGATCTAACATACTTGTTTTATTAATAAATCATTATTATAAATATTATGGAGTGCGTATTTTGCAAAATTGCTAGCAAACAATTAGCCTCTTTTATAATATTTGAAGATAATGATATTATTGCTGTTTTAGACCTCTACCCAGCAAACCCTGGACATATATTGGTTTTCCCAAAAAATCATTTTTCAAGATTTGAGGATATTCCGGATAACATTATTGGCAAAATGTTTGTCCTAGCAAAATATATATCTTCAGTCCTTACAAGTACTTTGAATGCTGACGGTATTAATCTGTATTTAGCATCTGGAAAATATGCAGGGCAGAAAACCCCGCACATAGTACTCCATATTATTCCAAGATATAAAGAAGATAGTATACACTTTGAATGGTCAAGAAAGCAATTAAATCCGCAGGTGTTTCAGCAAATCCAAAACGCAATAGTATCAGCCCTAAATAAATATAATACTAATAGGAATTATACAGAGAATATTCATATTAATAAGGACCCTACAAAAACAGAAGTCTTTTCTAAAGATAAAAAAACAAACAGGAATCATAAAGATAAAGAGAAGGACTATAGCAAAATGCTCATATGGTTTCTTAGGAAAATATAAATATTATTGTTTCAAACAAATAAATGGGGGAAACTTTTGTGGAAGAGGTTTTAAATAGTAAAATTAAAAACAAAGTACAATTCATCATAGAGTTCCAACCACCTAAGCTCGATAAAGACTTTGCATCAGTCGTAGATGCATTATTAACATATTCGACTTTACCAGAAATCAATCTAGAGGAACTAAAGCAACAATTTAAGGAAAAATTAGAGAATTATCGACATTATGTAATTGTCTTATCTGATTTCGATCTTGAGAAACCTCAGGATAAATTAAAACTAAAAGCAACAGCTTATCAAGAGTTGCTCGAAATCATAAAACAAAAAAATCGAGATATATGGTTACATATTTTGCTTTTAGATGACATAAAACAAATATCGATGGACTCTAAGTTTGAGTTATTCGATATCTTTTTAAAAGCGAAGGTACACCATGATAAAGGTTTATATGAAATATTCAAGTTGGCTCTAGTACATAAAGGTTTAGTACTAGAAATATTCCAAAAATATGTAGTTGCTTATGTATTAGCAGGATCTTATATAAAAGGTAAGGCTACTGAGAGCTCGGATGTGGATGTATACGTTGTTATAGATGACACTGATGTAAAATTACATACTTTTGTAGAACTTAAGCAAAAATTATACTCTATAGTAACTCAAGAAGCCATGAAAGCAATGATGATAACCCAGTCTAAAAAAATATTGCATCCTCAGGTTTATACACTAACGGAGTTTTGGCTGGCAATGTCTGAAGCAAATCCAGTAATAATCACTTTCCTGAGAGACGGATTAGCTTTATATGATAGAGGGACATTTATAGCATGGAAACAACTTTTAATCAAAGGTATTATAAAACCGTCGAGAGAAGCTGCTGAAATATACTTGAATATGGCCGAGAATACTATAAGGGAAGCAGAAAATAAATTAAGAACAATATTAATGGAGGATGTCGCCCTATCTATGGTAACTGCAGCACAAGCTGCATTAATGGATTATGGATTGCTTCCTCCTGATCCAAAAGAAACCTCAGTATTGCTAAAGAAAATATTTGTTGAAAATAAAAAACTGCTAGAAGAAAAGTATGCTAAAAAATTGGAAGAAATCGTGAAAATTAGAAAGGATATAGAGCATAAAAGAAAGGAAACAGTAACTGGAAAAGAAGTTGAGGAGTGGTTAAATATAGCAAAGGAATTTATTAGCAGGATGAAAAGATTAAAAACACAGATTGATGCTGAGAAGGAAAAAGAAGAAATATCATATTATATCCAAGAATTTTATAGTCTTAAAGCACAGCTAGAGGACCTTTATGGAAGCTCTATAGAAGATATATTCAGAAAAAAGTTTCCTACAGAATTGCAGTTATTGAACAAACTAATAAATGATATAAAACTGTATAGAGACCAAAAATTGGATGTAGTAGATGTGAATAGACTGAAAAATAATATAATTAACATGAATCGGTTCTTAAGATACTTAGTTGAAGGTAAAAAGTCTGAGTTAGTTTCTAAATACAGCATAGAGATAGTAAGCGCTGGTAAGAAATACGATGTGTATCCTACGGAGGATTATATATTTGTAATTGGGGAGAAAATAGATAAATATAATTACCTTGGTGAAAAGTTAGATAGTTTCCCCAGAGATAAATTTGAGGAAATAATTTTAAAAGAGATTAATCATAAAGGTAAAAATATTATTGATAAAAAGTTAATAAATGCATTAGAGAGAATATTCGGAGATTTCCAAATAATTAAATAGCTTATTATACATTTATTTTTAGATGACCTCTTCTCTGACCTAAATATTTTATCGGCTCGGTTAACAACATCGGATTTGTCAGAAATACTCTAATTGTTACCCCTAACTCACTAAGATACTTAGATCTTTTTTATACCTGCTCTAAAGGACGAGGCTTTCAGTTGTAAACCCTAACAAAGAATAATAGAGAGGATAATACAAAAGCTAAAAACCGGAATGAACAGTAGTTTAGTAATTTAAAAAGGGCATCTAGGAAAACATCTACATCAAAAGATCCAATAATAACATTTGATTTTTAAATTTATTTCTAAACAACAAAATTATGATTGGTGTTGTAGTTAACTATAGAAGAGGTAGACACATTATTAGGAATAATCAAATCATTGTTCATTTCGAAAATATAAGTTCTCGAGGGGAAGCTAGCAAACTGATAGGTAAAAAGGTTTTGTGGGTTAGCCCTGGTAAGAAAAAATTCTTTATTGGTAGAGTTGCAACACCTCATGGGAGTAATGGAAATGTTAGAGTTGTTTTTAGAAAAGGGTTACCTGGACAAATTATAGGAGATGCTGTATTCTTAGTAGAAGACTTTGAGCAGTTAAAGGAATTACAAGAAAAAATAAAATCTGCCAAAGATATAAACCAAATCCGTAAGTTTCTTTTTGAATTTTTCAGATCTTCTTAGTTGTTTATAGATTTTACAAATACTGAAGCAATCATATTTAAAAAACAATATCTAGTTATTTCAGATTTGCATATTGGAATAGAAAAAGAGCTTCTACAAAAAGGGATTAATATCCCAGCGCAGACACAGAGCATATATAGCAGAATAAAGCAACTAAAAGCGAGATATAATGTTAGTAAATTGATAATCACTGGAGATTTTAAGCATAATGTACCAAGAGTTAGCTATATTGAGTTAAAGGAGGTCCCCATGCTATTGCAGAAACTCTCTAACATATTTAAAAAAATAGTAATTACAAAGGGAAATCATGATGGATCTTTAGAGAAACTAAATGATAATCCAAATATAATAATAGTTAGAGAGTTTAGAGTAGGTAAAGTAGTTTTTCTTCATGGACACACCCGCCCGAGACTTAAAGGAAAGTTATATATATTAGGACATCATCATTTTGCTATAAATATAAAATCTTCTATTGGAGAGAGTTTCTATGAGAAGGTATTTGTATATGGGGAAACTGGAGAGTACGATTTTCTTATCCTACCAGCATTTTCAAACCTTGTTGGTTTCTGGGAGGTTGGCAAATTCCATGGACCATTAACAAAAGATATAGATTCCTATAATGTATTAGCATTAGATGGGACACTACTTCTTTAATTTGGAATTTTAAGAAATAACGGAATATAGATTTGTTATAAAGTTAATATATACTAGATTATGATTGATAGATCAGAAACTTATCCTGGATCGAACGAAAAGAATATAGCTATAAATTTCTCCACTCTATTTGGAACTCCTTCCCTTTAGGGCAGAGGAAGACAGGATCTTCACTAAATTTAATTAGCTCTAGCGTATCAGCGACGCCGATCATTCATCATTAATTCCAGTCCAGGAAACGTTCATCATATAAGGATTATTTGACTCTCAAGGTTTTTAACACCGAATCAAAAGATTTTTTATAATGAATAAAGAAATGTGTATGTTGTTACGAACAGAAATTCTGAAATTATTCTATTCTAAATTTAGGAGTTTTAATGAATTACAAAGATTAACTATTCCAGAGATTGTAAAAGGTAAAAATACTTTGATTGTAGCTCCTACAGGGGCTGGAAAAACAGAAAGCGCAGTGATTCCAGTACTTAATAGAATACTTGAAATAAAGGAAAATACAGACTCTAAAGGAATTCTTACTCTTTATATCACCCCCCTAAGGGCACTAAATAGAGATCTTTTGAGTAGATTATATTGGTGGTGTGAAAATTTAAATATATCAATCGCAGTAAGGCATGGGGATACTCCTAAATCTGAAAGGATCAAACAAAGTAAAATACCACCAGAGTTTCTGATAACTACTCCAGAGACCCTCCAAGTTCTGTTTATGGGAAAAAGAATAAAAGAACATCTAAAAGCTGTAAGATTTGTTATAATAGACGAACTGCATGAATTGTTGGATGATAAGCGAGGTGTGCAACTGTCTTTAGGCCTGGAAAGGCTTGTTAACTTTGCTGGAGAGTTTCAAAGAATAGCGCTTTCTGCTACAATTGGTGATGTGGATTTAGCCGCTAAATTCATTTTTGGCAATAGGGAGTATAGTGTAATCAAATGGTATGAAAAGAAAAAGTATAAAATTGAGGTTATTTATCCTCATGATATAAATAAAGATGATGAAAAACTTGCTAAGCAATTAGGATGGCATCCAAAGATTGTTTGGTCTTTAAGAAAAATGAAAGAAATATTAAATTCTGTTAGAAGTGCAATAGTTTTTGTTAATACTAGAGAAATGGCGGAGCTGTTAACTTCTAGATTTAAAAAATTATATCCCGATCTCCCTGTAGAAATACATCATAGTTCTTTGTCTAGGGAAGTTAGGGAGAGGAATGAGAAATTGTTAAAGGAAGGAAAGCTTAAAGCAATAATTGCAACATCCTCTTTAGAGTTGGGGATAGATATAGGGCATGTCGACGTGGTAATACAATATACATCTCCTAGACAAGTTTCTAGATTAGTACAAAGGGTTGGTAGATCCAAACATAGATTAGAAGAAACATCTGAAGGATATATAATTACTTTAGATCCGGATGATTATGCTGAAAGTTTGGGAATAAAAAATAAAATTGGTTAGGGGTGTGCGTGATAGACATTTACAATCCTTTCTAATTCCTTCTCTATCTTTTTTATTATTTCCCTTTCTTCATTCAAAATTGTATTTAATGCATTTGCTATATTATCCTCTTGTATTTCCATCTTCTTTATCTTATCTATCTCATTTTTCACACCCTCGAGAGCTGTTATTATATTATTTAATGAGGTACTGAAACGCGCTACGTCTATATTA
>JAIXNB010000051.1 GCA_020697515.1 Nanobdellota archaeon | reverse complement strand
GGAGGGTATTCCCAATGAGATCATAGGGCTAAAAACGAATAGTCCGGTGGATAACAGCCCTGGGAAGGATGAAAGTGTATGAACGCCAGTACAAGGGTATAACCATAATAGTGGTTGAATGTATAGGAAAACTCGAACTTTCAAGAATTTGAGAAGTTTACACGCCCCCGTGGTGTAGCGGCAGCATGCGGGACTGTCGATCCCGTGACCCGGGTTCGAATCCCGGCGGGGGCGGTAATCACCAACTATTATTGCTATAAGAGGCTAATAGTAAATTATTTAATTTAAAATAAAAGAGTTCTAAGTTGTATTTTGAGTTTTAGATTAAAAATTTCCGTGGGTCCACTACATAAATCTTCTGGGAGTAAAGAACAACTTGACCCTAGAAAATACAGCCGTATAATTAAAAAACCACTAACTAACTATTCTATTAATGCTGCTTCCACCCTACAAGTTATTGCTTTAATGAGTAATAAAATTTGGAATAATCTTATTTTAAATGTGGAACAACTCTCTGCATTATCTCAGAGTATAGTTTTATAGTATCTTGATATTTCGTAGCCGGCAGTCCTGTGTATATAATGTGCATCTTAATTTCTAGTTCTTTATGGTATACTTCCCTCACCATAAATTCGGCAAGCGCATTTGCCAATAGATCCAGATCTGGATATCCCATACCAAGAGGAACTCGTTTTTTAACTACAATACCACGTAATTTAATTCCTGTTATTTGAGAAAACCTTAAACTGAGATAACCATTACCTAACTCTAAACCCTTTTTTAAAATTTTCAACCAAAACTTTTTATCTGCATATTTATCTGCTTTATAAAAAGCTCCAGTTCTAAAAACCTCAAACTCTCTCATCCAATCGTTCTCTAATTGTAATGAGATTAATAATCTATCTGAGTTAACAGATTCTATAGTGGCTTGTATATCTTCTATAGATCCAAAGAGATACTTCGTGTATGTAGTCTCTAGAGAGAATTTTATATTATTTGTATTTTGGATTAAGTATTTCATTATATCCGAAACTATCTCCACATCTCTATTCTTATCCCCAGTGCTACCTCCTATATGCATATTTAATATTTCCGCACCAGCAGTTTTCGCCTTCAAGGCAACATCCAACATTGTTTTTTTAATTTTATCGATTTCTCGCAGATCTCTGGGAAGTAGGGCATAATAAGGAGCATGTGCAGTTATCGTTGTGAATGCATTCTTAGCAATTTCTTTATACCTTTTAAAATACTTTGGGGTATTATTTTTTCTGCTGAAATCATATGGAGGAATCTCTGTAAGCTTCATTCCTAATAGTTCAGCTCTATCTAGCTTAGTTAACCCATTGTAGGTTCCCCAATCAAACAACACCATATATAGCTATTAATTTTTAATTTATTTAAAGGTATGATAAAACTAAGAGAGTATCAAAAGGAGGCCTTAAATTTTGCTTTAGAAATGAGAAAATCTGTTATACTCATGCCAACTGGAACCGGTAAAACTTTTGTTGGTTTATTTTTCATAAAAGAGCTCATTAATAAAAATCCTTCTCTTAGGGCGATTGTACTTGAACCTACCAGAATACTCGTAGAACAAACATACAGAATATACAAAAAAGAAGGGCTCCCTGTACAAAAGATATATGGACTTCTAAAAAAAGATGATAGGAAAAAATTATGGCAAACTGCAAAAGTTGTAGTAACAACTCCAGAGACAGCATATAACGATATAGCACTTACAAAAGATTTTGATATTATTGTTGTAGATGAGTGTCATCATACAATAGGTGAGGATGCTTATGTAAAATTTCTAAGAGAATCTCAGGCAGAGTATAGATTGGGACTGTCTGCATATATACCACCTACTAGAAAAAAGTATATTGAAAGCTTAATAGGTGAGATAAAAGAGTGGTCAATAGACGATCCCAAACTAAGGAAGTATATACCTGCTTGGATAGGAGATATTTTTGACGCTCCGTTAAATAATATAGAATTATCAGTCTATAAAGAGATAGAAAGAAGAAGATTGCAGGCAAAAAATAAAATATTATTCACTCTTGCATTAAAATATCTTGCAGTAGACGGTGCCTTAGCTCTAAAAGATACTCTATCAAGAAAAAACAAAATTTCAGAGGCACTCTCAGATTTAAGAGATAAAATATTTAGATTAAGGGATCTTCATAAATTAGATGTGCTTCTCAAAGTATTAAAATCATATGAAGGGTTTGATAAAGCAATAATATTTGTAGATAGAGTAGTTATTGTCAGAATGCTTCAAGATATTCTTAAAACAGAACATGATATTGTTGTAATCCTTGGGAAGAAAAATGTAGATCAAAGAGAAGCCTTACAAAAAGCGAAGGACGCAAAAATAATTATTTCAACATCCGCAGGAGAAGAAGGTATAGATCTACCCGCCGCAGACTTGTTAATAGTATGGTCTAACACTCCAAGCCCCATACGTTTTATTCAAAGACATGGGAGAATAATGCGTCCTCTGAAAAGAATAAAGTTCGTAACTTATATTATAACTCCTGATACCATTGATGTTGATTTATTTCTAAATTCAATATTCCAAGCTAAAAGGTATGTAGACATAGGTATTTTTGAGAATATTCTCCACGAAATCTGGAAAAAGAGTCCCAGAAAGAGAATCTTAGAGTTACTAGAAGATCCACTACCCGTAGAGTGGATTAGAGAAATAAGTGGATATACAATATCCGAAATAAGATCGACAATAAGATATGGTCTTAAAAATGGAGATATTGTATATATTTATACAAATCTTGGTAAGACATATATCAAACGGGATAAAGTAAAAAAACTTTATGATTTGTTTAAACAATATCTAACTCCTAAATATAATGGAAAAGTAAGAATGATCGTAAATGGCAGAAGAAGAACAATGTACGGAGATTACAAAGTTTTAGTTAAGAACCTTATAAGATATCTTCCGCTTAATGGCTTAATAGTGATCCGAGAAAAACAAAATAAAGACATTATTGAATATGACCCCAGAAAGTACGAATTTATTATAGATTGTAAAGAACTACTGGAGATAGTTTTAAAAAATGCTTTATCATTTTAGGTATTATTATGAAACTAAAAGAAGGTTGAGATTTTAACTACTCTAAACCTCAAATGGACTCATTGCTTTTAAAATTAATATAAACACAATAGTAGATGCTGGTAAAAATACTAAAACTAGAAACATCTGCATCTGCTGTATCATTTTTGCATTACCACCCATTATGGATCCTAGTAAGGTTGTTAAAATTAGGACGAAGATTACTCCAACTATTATCATTGTAATATAAATCTCTAGTATGACTTGCATAGAGTTAGTATACTCCACAAGTTTTCTTTTGAAGTCCTGAATATATTGGTGAGCCTTATCATATAAAAACTTCTCGAGATCACCTCCTTCCATAATTATTGATCTTATTCCT
Organism: Nanobdellota archaeon; assembly: GCA_020697515.1. Taxonomy (GTDB): domain Archaea; phylum Nanobdellota; class Nanobdellia; order Nanobdellales; family Nanobdellaceae; genus JAIXNB01. Next base: position 3,075 of record JAIXNB010000051.1, on the reverse strand, counting down.
TCTAAAAGTTCTTTCCATTCTCTTGAAGGAGAGTTCGCAGCTTTTATATGTAAAGCTGTTGCAAGATCCATACCTAGACCTCTAACGTACTGTACAATATCTGCGGCTTCCTTAGATATTTCAGAGAATTCTTTGTATTTAGCCAGTAAAGAAAACATTGTTAATGGGTTACTTCCACTGGTAGCTATAGTTGCCATATATATTGTTGCAAGATATAATGCATTATCTATTTTCCTTGCTCTTGAGGATACAATTAAACTTGGATATATTCTAAAGAACAGAATACTAAAAGTAAATCCAACAAGAAGAGCTATCATAGCAAATACTGGAAGTAATATCATCAATTTTGGATTTTTACCCACGGCAACTACGATAATTCCTGCTATTATACCAAAAATTGCAAAAAATGTAGCTATTATTATGGAATAGATAAATGTATCACCCAGATATTCCGCAATATCTTTGTTTATTCGAGCTTTTTTTAAAATAGGCTCAATATCTCTGAAGAAGGGTAAGAACAGAGGATCTATAATAGGTCTAAAAACTCTATACACTTTAATTCCAAATCCCATATTAAATTTTTATTTTATGTCAAAAAATAAAATTATTTATAATGGATGTTATTAAAGTAGGTCCAGAGGAGTACCGAAAAGTAAGATTTGGAAAACTAATGGTATCTCATGGCCTATTGATCGCCTTACTATCTATTATCTCTGCATTACTTATACTTTTTATTGGAATTGTCTGGAACCTCCATAAAACATACGAAACACTCGCATTGCTGATAATAATAACTTTTTCAATAGCATTCCTTCCTATCCTTTTCTATAAGGTTTATACTCAAAATTTAGATAAAAATATTGAGGAGAGATATCCTTCCTTCTTAAGAGATCTTGCAGAAGCATTAGCATCGGGTATGACCCTAGTACAAGCATTAAAACATGTGTCACAAGTAGATTATGGGCCTTTATCCCCATTTATTAAAAAGCTATATACATGGTTATCATGGGGGGTTGACTTTTCAAAAGCTTTTGAGAAATATAATAAATTCTTCAAAAACAACCCAACCATAGTTAGAGCAAACTATATAATACTAGAAGCATATAAAGAAGGAGGCAATATGGAAAAGGTTCTAGAAACTGTGGCAAATGACCTAGAGAGTATTAAGGAATTGGATAAATTAAAAAAATCATATATTTCACAGCAAGTGATGGTATTGTATGTAATATTCTTCATCTTTGTAGGTTTAATCGTAATGTTGAAATATGTTCTGCAACCTATGATAACTCAACAAGTCATGTTAAAAGGTACCCAAGGCGTTTTTGGTATGGCCTCTCAAACATTAGATTTAAAGAGCTTTAAGATAATATCTGCCCTTGCAATAATTATAGAAGGGGTTATAATTGCTTTTGTGATAGGTGTTGTTGAAACTGGAAAAATTTCTTCTGGGTTGAAGCATTTAGCAATAACATTGACAAGTGCTCTAGTAATTGCTCTTCTATTTATACTACCAGAGCAAGTTAGTCTATCTTTATTCGTATATCCAAAGCAAGCATACCTTTCTCAAGAGATACAAGTGGAGGGTATGGTGGCAGTGGATGCAGTTCCTATTAATAACGAGAATATTCATATCAACATAATCGGGCCGGCAAGTATCACAGAGTCTATCCCGATAAAAAACGGAAAATTTGTATACAAGTATACACCAACTGCTAGAGGAGAGTATAGAGTTCAAGCTGTTTATACTAGAAATGGTAAAAGATACGCTAAAGAGGATAGATTTGTGGTAAGCTAAAATGGGGAGAAGGGGTATATCCTGGATAGAGTTTTTAATAACATTTGGAATATTTATATCTGTTGTACTTTTTATAGTTAATAGATATATAGATTTTTCACAGTTTATCTATGACCAAATTTACCAATTTATACAACTTCAAAAAGCATCTAGCTTGGCTTTATATATTTTAATCAATGAATCAATGACTTATCAAGAAATATCAGAGCTGTTTCAGAAAAACTACAAGAATTTTTTGTTTAGGTATGAGCAATATCCATTTATTATTTTTTTGGATAAATCCTACAAAAATATACCTTGTAGTAATTGTATAAAGTTCTATAATTATGGTGTAAGGTGTTATAAATTTGAACAGAACTCTACACATAACATAATCTCTAAACTATCTCTAATACTATTTTCAACAAAAGATATAACTCTACGTGGTAACAATATGCAATATATTTGCTATCCATATTTAAATCTAAGCGTGGTGTTTTTCAAAGCAGTTAGGCGATATAAATATTGCGATATAGAATTATTTGGTAATTCTTCGGTAGAAATATGTAATGCTGAGAAGTTTATCATAATAGATAAATATAGATCTCTTTTAGATTTTTACTTAGAAGAGAAAAAAGTTTCATCAATTGGTCCAGAATTTGAGGGAAGAGCAACTAGTGTTATATTCTTCAAAAACAAGGAGGGATATATTGTACTGGGATCTCTAAAAGTAGCATAGTTGAGAATCTTATCCTATAGTACTTAGAAAAAATAAAATTAAAAAGGTTTAATCTACATTAATATCTATTTATGGGCCCGTAGCTCAGCCTGGCAGAGCGTCGGGCTTTTAACCCGAAGGTCGCGGGTTCAAATCCCGCCGGGCCCGGGTTCAATCAACTTTAAGAATACTCTAGTATTTTCTCTCAAATATAACTTGTACTTCACCAGTATAGCTTAGAAAGTTCCGTAACTTATTTATTAAGCAGTTAATAGATACATAGTTTATAGATTTTTTAAACAGATAATCGTATTTACACATTTTAACTTCTTCAATTAAAGATATTTTGTTAATCAAATCGATACTTCTTTGCACGCCAAGAATTTTTGATAGTACATATATAGGAAATGTCAAAATACTTGGATTTACTATTACAATTGCTTTATAAAAACCATTATTTTTTAAGTTTTCTAGAGATTTTCTTACTTTCGACAAATCACCATAATGTATCTCCATATCTATTAGATGAACATTTTCAGGAATATTTTGAATATGAGATAGTAATACCCATTCATATCCTTCT
>JAIXNB010000050.1 GCA_020697515.1 Nanobdellota archaeon | reverse complement strand
TGTAGATGACAAAATAGCAATCTATAATATATATTTTAAACTTTTCTCATCCCTTACCTAGAAGGTATGGCTTTCGGTTATAAGACTTCTATGAAAATAAAATATATTTAAATTCTGCATTATTGGATTTAATACACAAAATATTCATATTTTTACTCTTATTGTAACTCTATATTTATTCTTACCTTTTTGTTTATCAAATGTTACAAGCTTTCTAGAGATAAGTATATCGTATCTTTTTGATTTCAAAATGAATAGAACTCTCTTAAAAATTTTAGGATTCATACACAAATATAGATCGTAACCATATTTACTCTCTTTTATTTGTTTGATTATAATATCCATTTTAATTAATTTGCTAACAAGATCCTTAGATTTTAATGGATCTCCACGAATTTGTATAATATATTGATAAGATTTATTTAAATATCTAATACATTGTGTACAAACAATTTTTTCAAGTTCGACATCGATATCAGTATCACTCACTATCTCTGCTTCCTTCTTCCTAATTATGATGTCTTTTATTTTAAGATTAAGATCCCTTTCTAATCTTAATAATAGGTCATCTTTACAGTACCATTTATTTTTGTACTGTAATTTTCCGCAGATTGTGCAGAGTTTTAGCCTTACCTTTAATTTTTTCTTAACAGTATTAGCAACTTTTCCGTAACATTCTCTACATAGACCATTAACCAATTTTATATCTTCCTTTCCACAAAGAACACAGAATCTCTTATACATAAAAGATTAGCAAAATCGGGACATCTCCTATATATCTAACTTTATTCAGGTCCTCTCTATTAATTATACCTATATCTAGCAACCTTTTTATAACGTTTTTTCCTATAGCATGGATGCTCGAAACATCTTCGAAAAACTCTTTATCGACCTTTGATAAATTCACTAACTCTCCTTTATAGAATTCCCCGATGTTATACTTCATATCACTCTGCTTTATGGTTCTTCCTAACAACTCTTCATCACACAATGTAATAATTTTTCCTTGCAAACTTTCATATATATTTATATAGGCTCTCATTACTTCATTTTATTTTATAGAGAACCGGAGATTCTGCTCCACAAGCCATACATTTCAGATATAGTATTCTATTTCTTTTTATTAGAGATGTATCTGGTTTTCCACAAACTGGACATATTACAAACTCCTTAGCAAATCTCTTCATTCTTTCTCTAATCCCTTCCATTGAGACCTTTCTCATTATTATGATGGTATTACTATCTACCCTTGTAGGAGCATTGTATTCTATCTGTAAAAACTTTGCAATCAACTGTAAATCTCTGTTAAACGTCTGAGAGAATTCTTTAGCATTTACTATAACTGTCCATCCTTTTTGATAAGAAACTTTTGGTAAGGGTATTTCTAATTTATCTCTGAAAGATCTAGTAGGAGTCTTTTCTAGTAATTTTTCGTATGCTTCGTCGAGCATTTCATAATAACTCTTCATCTTAAAAGTACTCTATTTTAGGATTTTAAGCTTTCCGAGAGAGACCTCATAAATTTCTCCTATAGCCAATAATTCTTCTATAACTCTCTCAACAATCTTTCTATCTAACCCCGTATAAGCTGTAATATCCTCTATAGAAACACCACTCCCCCTATCTAGCTTATCTATCGCTTCTATTACCATATTTCTAATTTTTTTTCCAGATTTGTTTATAATAGAACTTTCAGTGGAAGTTACAATCTCTTCCCTTATGCTATTTGTGTTTTTTAGATTTCTTTTTGATATAGTACCTATATTTATTTTTTTATACATAAACAGATGATTTATTCTCCAAAATATCTCCTCCTCTGGAGATAGTACCGAATAGTATTTTAACGCAACATACTTTTTACCTTTGAACTCTCGAACAGTACCAACTATTAGAACGCTGCTAAAAATTGGAATATCTATTGATTCAAAGGACCTAACAATACAATACCCAGAAGGATCTAATAACTGAATATCTATGTATTTTTTGAATACTTTCATCTTAATTACTTTTCCAATTAAAGTAACGGGTTTTCCCAAAAACTTCTCAATATCTCTCGAAAATATAGGATAGTACATTAACTTGCTATTTTATAGAAACCTGGTTTTGGCTCATAAACTTCTCCTTCTCTAAGCAGACGATCCAGAGCTTCTTTTACCTTCTCTTCTTCTATCTTGTGTTCTTTTGCAGCGTTTACTATTTCTTGGAAAGGTACTCCATCCGGAAAGTCCTTTTGTAAATCTTTTATCATCTCATAGACTGTTGAGAGTCTTGCTCTTTGTGTGGAAGATATACCTACATTAAGTATATCTATATCTATAGTTTTTGTTTCAGGGTTGAGTCCAACTTCTCTTAAACTTTTCATTAAAAGACTCTTAGCCAGTTCCACATCCTCTTCTGTAACCTTCTTTGATAGTCGTACTCTAGCAGATGCTTCAGCTAGTCTGATTATAGATTCTAATTGTCTAGCTGATATAGGGATTGTTTGTTGGTCCTTAGCTGCCATTCTTAATGTTAAATAGAAATCCACTACTTTTTTCTTAGCGGATTCTGTCCATACTGGAGTTGTTTTCTTAGTATATATTATATACTTCCTTAAAAGTTCTGGAGGTATTATCCCTTCTATATTTTCAGTTAAACCTTTTACTACTCCTTCTGCAACCAATCTATCCAGCTCTTCATCAGGCTCATCTCTCAGGATAAATATAAGGTCAAAACGATTTAAAATAGGAGGTGGCAAGTCTATTTGATCGACAATACTTTTCATTTTATCCCATCTACCAAATTTGGGATTAGCTGCAGCCAGAACAGATACTTCTGTCTTTAATGTAGCATGAATATTTGCTTTGTTAACTGTTATTTGCTGTTGTTCTAAAGCTTCATGTAATGTTGACATTTCATCTTTACTTATTTTATCCAACTCATCTATACAAACTATTCCCCCGGAAGCAAGTACCAGGGCGCCTGCCTCCAAGGCCCATCCACCCTTAAGAAATTCATCTCTCCTAACATTTGCGGTTAGACCTACAGCAGAAGCTGTAACGCCAGAAACAAATCTAGCTTTAGGAGCAACTTTGGCAACAAACTGTAATATTTGGCTATTATGTACGAATATGTTATTAGCAAGGAAATTTTCGTTATCCTCTACAGACAAGTCGTATACATATCCAGAATAATATTCATATTGTATGGAATCTATATCATCAAACTCTATATCCATTATATTCTGTAGTTCATCTTTAAATAAAGAGTTCATATCTTTGGTTATAATTGGAACTTTGTTTCCTACAGATAATTCACTACCTTTCTTTACAGCCAAACTAGCACCATTTAGTACTAGGAAACTATGATCCATCGTCCCACTTACGGATCTTCCACCTTTTGTTATGATTTTTACTATTTTTTCATCGATCTTGTGTCTAGAGATTGCAGTGACTCTCTTTATTTCATATGATAGGGTAGTTGGATCGATGGATATAGTATAAAAAATTCTATTAATATC
>JAIXNB010000049.1 GCA_020697515.1 Nanobdellota archaeon | reverse complement strand
TCTACACTCTTTCCCTACACGACGCTCTTCCGATCTAAAAAGTTGTCGTCTTCCTCTTTTTAAAATTTTTAATATCTTTAATTTATATAGTTATAGTTCTATATTTTTAGAACTTAATTAGATGATCTATTTCTTGAAATTGTAATAAATCAGAGCCTCCGTGCTTTCTTCACTCTTCTGCAAGGTCAGGCTTCTTCATAATGAATTGTTTAATGTGCGGCGGCGGGGATTCGAACCCCGGACGGCCCTTAGCCACCGGGACCTCAACCCGGCCCCTTTGACCGCTCGGGCACCGCCGCACGTTATTTTTATATTTCTTAGTAAAGCACTCTTATAAACACTGTGATACCAAAAAAGTTATATTATAAAAAGTAACTACAGCGAAATGAGGAATCTTCTTAATTACGAAGTGGTAGGATTCTATTATTGTGAAAATAATATATACTCTCGTGTCGATGAATCTGAAATATTTTACAATGCATATGGTTTTTTAGAAAATCTTGTAGAGACTAATATAGAATCCACCTTTACTAAGAGCTCTGCCCACCATGCGATAATACCCCAAGTTATGAGTATAGATACCTATCTTAAGATGGCTAAAAAGTTTAAAGAGCATTATGTCGTTCGTTTAAGGGATAGATCTCTAGGATCTATCAAAGAATATCGTCTGTCTCCTCGTAGGGATTCTGGTTTTCTTGATCGCTTAAAGGGAATAGATGGGTTCCTCACAAAAATTCCAGCCGCCATCTTATTGGAGTCTACTAGTAACAAAAATGAGTTGCTAGTACTAAGGGAGGCACGTCTGTACAATAAAAATAGTCATGTATACTATTATTGGAATAAATCGGGAAAAATGAGATATCCTGTGATTGATAGTGTATCATCTATAGATAGGATTTTTAGGATTTCGATAAAGGAAAATGGAGAGATAATAGCTAAAAATAAAAGAGCGATTGCTATGGCCACAGAATACATTCTATTGTTAATACCGGAATGGCACAAATTAGATTTGATTGTTGCTAGTCAGGAAGGGTATAAGTCCGAATTATCGAATGTAGATCGAGCTTATTTGGTTATACGAAACTTTTATCCACTTTTAGAGTCTTCCATAGAGGATCTTGGAATGGATAGTATTTTGAATACTCTTTATACCTTAGCGAAACGTCAAGTAGATATGGGAATTATCTTAGGAGATTTCGGACTAAGACAAGTTGCAGCTACAGGCGAGATAACTGACCCAGAGTTAGCAATAATCTCAGCAAGCTATAGAAAGGCTATTGGAGGAATATACAAAACCGCGGATATAAGTGAAAGATGTCATGAAAGAGATTACAACAGCATATATCTAAGTTTAAAGAGATATATAATAACTGAGTTGCTTAGGAAAGAATATAAACATGAGTATGGTACACCTAAAGGTATAGAGTTACTTAGGACACGCCTTAAGGATATAAAGAACATAAAGCATGTTCCTAGAAAATTGGAAGAGATAATAACACAATATTAGCTTACGTTTTTATACCTACCCCTCTTTTCAATATTTTCTAACCGTTTAATTACTACCTTAAACCTATTAAAAGTTTTTTTATAACCTGTTAAAAAATTACTAAATGCTTCCTGATAAATTTTCCAATGTTTGGATTCAAGAGCTTCTCTTAAAAGATGCAAATCTACTGCAAAGTCTTCTATCCTTCTTGTAAAAAAGCTTAAACCAAAGTCTATTAAATATACTTTATTGTTGGAAAGTATCAAATTTGATGTTGTTAAATCTCCATGAGCAATTCCTATACTATGCATCATTCCAACTATTCTACCAACTTCTTCCATTATTTTTATATACTCTACTTTTTCTAGAATATCTGATAGTTTACTACCTTCTATATATTCCATAACTAGCACTCCTATTTCCTCCAAAACCAAAATAACTTGCGGAACATTTATTTTATTACTCAGTCTACTAAGAATCCTGGATTCTCTTCTTGTTCTGTACTTTCTGAAGTTCTTATCAATTATTTCATGCCGGTAATTTTTTCTATATCTATATTTGAGAACAATCCTTTCTTTAGCATAATCAAAAACAATATCTTTATTCAATTCCTCAACAACTTCTTTAGTCATTCTAAACTTAAAATTATCATTTTGCTTTTCCCCATATATCAAATAGATTTTTGCCTCTGCTCCATGTCCTATAAGGTTACACTCCATGACTAATTGCTTAGATACCAGAGATAAATCTTACTAATTAGCTCTGTAAGTATTACTTTAGGTATACCCAAATATGGTATTCTAAAAATTACTTTTCCTATGATTCTCTCAGGGGGCATGCAGTTTTCTTTTTGGTAATATATGGGCGAGGGATTATTGTCCCCCATTATAATGAAACAGACACTATTTGATATATTAACAATTTTAATAACCCTATGCATTATTGGTCTTCCATCTACTCCTATATAGAGCACGACATCCCCTTCTTTAATATCTTTTAGCGGGTCTTCTATAGGAAAAATTATAACTATATCCCCTCTATTAATGCCCCTAATAAATGGCCAGTTTTTTATTTCTTCTTCAGTAATATTATATCTCAAGTATTTTTCATAATTGAAATTGGTATGCTCCATGCTTGGAGACATAACAACTGATAGAAGGTATGGGTAAGTTACTTTCATTGTTATATATAACAATAATAAGAATCCAAAAAATAATAGGTCACTCTTTAAATCTTTCCCAAAAAATACATATTTTAAAAAATCTAAGAGCTTTTTAAAGAACTTTATAGGTTTTTCTTTTATTTTCTTTATGTCCATTACTAACTAAACTAACTAATCGTATTCCCTCCATGTATAACCACACTTAGGACATCTGTAAAATCTAGTTTCAGCTTCATCCCCTGCTCTAGTTTGCATATACCAAAAATATGCCCCCTTATTCCCACACTTAGGACAACTGATATCTTGGTCTATTGGTAACACTTCAGGGGACTCTTCTATAAATGTAATTTCATTTTTATTTTCAGATTTCTCAACGAATACTGCAGAAGATTCCCCTTTTTCTTCATATCCACATTTAGGACAGGTCCATATACTATTTTTTAATATCATTAGAGTCCCACATTTAGGACAGAACTTCATGGTTATAGATAGTATACGATCTAAATAAAAAGTTATCGTCTTAATATTCCCTCATTTTTATTTTAAATAATGAAACAAATGCGTGAACCAATACTAAGATTATTGTGAAATATGCATTTATAATACTATACATCAATAGAATTGTTGCTGCAAATACATACACTAAGTATCTATTAAATATATCTCTAATATATTGAATTATATTATTTTTAGATTGAATTATATATTGTGATCTGTTTTTCTCAATTTCCATATCATAAGTTTTTGATATATTGTCTCTATACTCATTTAGTACTCTTAAAATATCTATGACCTCTTCTTGATTGGTTTTTATTGCATATCCATACACAATGTGTAATGCAGTATCATAGCCTTTTAGAAATATTTCCTTTTGTTGGTATGCAATTGAATTATAGCTAGCATTTGTAAACTGCTCTATTAAGTTATCTGTAAATTTTATTGAAGGTTCTATTATCATCGTATTTACATAATTCTTTATAGCATTTGGTCCCTGTAAATAAATGAGTAGAGAGTACAATAAAACTACAAAAATTGGCGCAACTTTTATAGACTGGATAATTTTATTTGGTTCTTCTTGAAATAAACATATTGGGATTATCGCAAATGTAATTTTCAGTAGTAGTGGAACACTGAAAATCAAAGCTAAGAATAACAAAATAGTTGCATATACGTATCTCAATAACTTATACTTTATATATAGTCCTAATACTATTGTTAATGATAAAAATATTGTAGATATAATTCCATAAATTAAAAATGTTGTATCGCCTGAAAGTATATCTGATATCTGCATATTTATGATTTTATTTATAATATTTATGGCTAAAAAGTAGAATATAATTCCTATTAGAGTTAGAAAGTATTCTGTGAGTCTTGTTTTCATTCTATGCGTATTCTATGTTTCTTTAAAAATCTTATTAACCATTCTTCAGAGACGTTTACATACTTGATTATTTCTCTGAGACTCTCCTTTTTTATAGTATTATTAATTTTGTGTTGTTTTACCTCATACCAAACCCGTTCTAATATGTCTTTTTTTGTTTGATTCATAACTATAGCTCTTTCCAAAGGAATATTTTTATAATATGTCTCCAAAATTACTTTTATGAGGATGTTAATACGGTCTGGAACTCCTTTTATATTTCCGTTCAAGACTATCTTTTTTCGTGGTAAATCAAGATTCCTAAATAAGTAACTAGTAGCTCCATGCCAATTTAGACCCACATCTACTATACCTCCAAGGATAAATAAGTCGTACTTTTTTATATCTTCATCGGTTAAAACATCCTCTGCGCATGGATCTAGTATGATACCTCTAAATCGTTCAAAAAGGAACTCTTTTCTGTTTTTATATATCTTAACCATATTCTTACCTAGAAAGGAATAGTCTAAATCTCCAATCAAAATCAAGTTCGTATCAAATAGATATTCTCTTATTTCCTTTAAAGATTGAGAAACCTGGATTAGCAGACTCTTCTTCCCTTTCCTATGGTGCAAGTGATATAGTGAAAGATCTATAAGGAAATGCTTCTCCTTCTCTAATCTTTCAATTATTTCATTTTTTGGTAAATTTAAAGGTTCTCTAGAGTTCTTGTTTACCCTAACTTCGATGATATTTTTATAAATAACCTTTCCATCATCTCTAAAAATTTGTTCTTTATTTAATATATATTGAACTAAAACCCTCTGCGCAGTGTTTATGTTATATCTCTTCTTAATGTGGCGGATTGTTAAATAATTAGTATACTGAGATACTATTTTTTCTAAAATCATTAAAATACTTAATTTAATGTTAATTTTTATAGGGCCCGTAGTCTAGCGGTATGACGCCCGGCTCACTACCGGGAGGTCCGGGGTTCGAATCCCCGCGGGCCCATTTATAGATTATATACACTCTATATAGATGATAACATATAGAGTATTTATTAAATAGATGCCTATTGATATATGGTGTATTTACCCATTAATTATTAAAGTTTAAATAACAATATACCTAAAGCCCGGGGGAGGGTTTCCGTAGATGAGAATAAATGAAGCGGAAGAGTTACCCGGGCAACAACCGTTTCCAAATTTTAGTATCATTTAAAAAGTCGGAATGTAGAGGTATCACCTAGAACAC
>JAIXNB010000048.1 GCA_020697515.1 Nanobdellota archaeon | reverse complement strand
TAAAATATTTATCTTTATTTCTTTCTAGATCTATTTTATGTTTCTTTAATTTTTCAAATTCTAAAGCCCTTTTATATTCCTCTTCAGAGTATTCTTTTTCTAAATATCTACCTGAAATATATGTATCTTCAAGTAAATCTACTACTAGTAACTCATCATCAGATAGATCATAGTTCAATACTTCAAATAGTACTCTTAAGTTATGCGTTTTTGGAAACTTACTATATTTCTCTAAGATCTCCACTTTTAAAAATAATTGTAATGATTGCTCTAAATAAACTAGAGCTAAATCATAAAATCCTTCTTCATAACTTTTTATAGAGTCTTTAAATAATTTTTCAGCTCTTCTTAATAAAAGATCTCTAAGCCTTTTTATCATTTAATTGAATCTTATAGTAGCTATTTATAATCTTGATAGCTTCTTCTAGTGTTCTAACTTCCTCTATTCTCATTTTATATTTTTCCCAAAATAGTTTGGTTAAGTTTATTGGGACCGGTCTATACTCTATTTGCACAAACACAAAACCCGGAAAGGGTTCATACCTCTTTTCGACTTTCTCATAACTATATACAATACTTTGTTCGGGTGGTATTATGAATAGTCTTTTACCTGCCTTTGCCGCGGCTAAAGCTTTTTCAAATACTCCTCCAACCGGACCAATTCTCCCTTCAGAGTCTATAGTACCTGTTGCCGCGATATATGGTGGAAAGCTTTTGTTTAAAAGTCCATAATAAACTGCCAAAGCAAAGGGTAATCCTGCACTTGGACCACCAACTAATGTAGCATTGGAATGTATGGTAAGTATAAAATCATATTTAGAACAATCTTTTTTAGCTAATTTACATGCAGCTTTTATTGCATTTTCTAATGCATATTGAGTATCAGGTTCAACGAAAGGATTAATTGATATATAAGCCTTCCCACTACCATGAATAATCTTTAGAATACCATACTCCAATACTCCTTCTTCATTAGATGTTACGGCTACAAGTGGAAACACTATTTCTGTCATCGTTCCTATTGTCGTTGTTGGTAGCGACGATGTCGTTCTTTTTAACGACACAGAATTTTCTCCAGTAGTTAGCAAAGAACCCACAAAAACCCCGGATATGAATAAAAGAATACCACAAATAAATACACAAAATCTCTCCTTCGTCATAAACAACAATTTATAATAAATTGTAAAAATTAATTTTTAGGAAATGATATGTAAAAAATGTTGTAAAAAAGCTATAATTGAATACCCGTATCCAATGTGTGATCAACACTTTAGAGATTACTATTTACGGACTATCCAAAAAACAATAGAAAAATATAATATGTTTAATAAAGAAGACAAAATTCTCGTGGCGGTATCCGGTGGAAAGGATTCATCCGCCCTTGTATATGCCCTGTATGAGTTAGGCTATGAGTTTGAAGGTTTATATATAAACTTAGAGATACCTAATTATTCAGAACACTCTGAAAATGCCGTTAAAGAGTTATTTAAGCTAATAGACTACAGAATAAATATCATCCGTGTATCTGACTATAATATTAGAGTATCACCTATATACAAGAGGCCTATATGCTCTGTCTGTGGCGCTATTAAAAGATATTTAATGAATAGATTCGCTTATGAAAACGGGTTTACTGTTCTTGCTACTGCTCACAACTTAGTAGATGAAGCTGCATTTTTTTTAATGAATATGAACTCCGGACAAATACAATACTTGATTAAACAAGAACCGGTATTACCGAAAGAAAATAAATTTGTCAAAAAAGTTAAGCCACTCTATTTCATAACAGAGAGAGAAAATATGGTATATAGTGTAATTAACAAATTGCCCGTGTATTATGGGGAATGTCCTAATTCTTCTGGAAACCCTCAATCAAAATGGAAACAGATATTATACAAGATTGAGAGTGAGAATCCTGGATTTATCAGAAATTTTATTAATTCTATGCTTAAATTAAAGAAATATATTAATTATCCTGAAAAAAAAGGAGAAATATTTTGCTGTAAGTATTGTGGATATCCTACCGGGTCCAGGAGTAGAATATGCTCATTCTGTAGGTTACAAAAGTATTTTAATAATAGTAAAAAAGCTTAGAGATCCAATATTTTTCTCTGACCATTTTGTAGTAGAAATATATCCTCTCCTAACTGATAATTAAAATCTTCAGCCATTTCTATATACGCTGCTCTTTTGACCATAGATCCGTGAGTTGGAAATATATATTCTGGCTTTAACATTCTTAACAACATCCTATGATCTTCGACTTTAGCATGTCCACTTACATGGACATCTTTAATTATATGTCCTCCCTTTCTTTTTATTCTCTCTTCCAAGAGTTTCCGGTTAGCCTCATTTATTGGGTAGGGGATTACATTGTTTGCGAATATCACTGTAGTATCCTTAAAATCCCATGGAAGTTGGTCCTTTGCCATTCTATCCAAAACTGATCCCGGCTCACCTTGATGTCCTGTAACGATCAACAAATATTTTTCCCTTTCTCTATCTATTCTTCCTAAAACTCTAGGATAATCTCTAGCATTAGAATATATTTCTGCGACATTTTCAAAATTAACTAACCCTATGTTCTCTGCCGCCTTTATATATTTCCCCATACTCCTACCAATAAAGACAGGCTTCCTATCTAGCTCATAGGCGATTTCTATTAAACTTTTTAATCTAGCAATATGCGACGCGAATGTAGTAACAATTATACCGGAAGTCTCAACAGAGCTCAATACATCATAAAGCATATACTTAGCTATAATCTCAGATTGAGACTTGGATTCTTCCTCTGCCCTAGTAGTCTCAACTATAAGAGCGAGTACCCCCTCCTCTCCCAACTGTTTAAGCTTATTATAATCTGGCCTTTTCCCTAAAAGCGGGAAGTTATCAAATTTATAATCACATGCATAAACAATATAGCCTTTTGGTGTTTTAATATTAATCAATGCGGCTTGAGGTATAGAGTGTGTTATACTTATAAATTCCACTTCAACGTCTCTACTAATCTTTATCTTTGAGTTTGGAGATATTTTCTTAATCGTGTTAGGTATAACTACTCCAGCGTCTTCTGCGAGACTTTTCATAACCTCCATAGTATACGGTGTTGCATAAATCGGAGCATTGTATTTGGGAGCCAATATATGAACAGCACCTACATGATCTAAATGAGCATGAGAGATAACTATTGCTTTAACAGTATCTCTTATATCTGCTAAAAATCTATCATCTGGTACCGCCTCTATTTCATATAATCTCTGTATTGGTATATTATTTACATTTTCCCTCTCTCCAAAAGAAACAATCTTATCAACATGCAACCCCATATCAATAATAATCGTAGTATTATCTACTCTGACCGCAGTCATGTTTGCTCCAATTTCATCATATCCACCAATTGCAATAATTTCGAGTTCCATGATGTTAGAATGTTTAAATAATTATAATGTTTTATGGCTTAATGCAATCTACAAATGATTTTGGCAGCAAGAAAACTTTAGAAGAAATAACAAATTTTGCAAAACATTACGGTTTTTTTTATCCTTCATGTGAGATCTATGGGGGAAAAGCAGGATTCTATGATTATGGAAGTATAGGAACAAAATTAAAAAGAAAATTTGAGAATATATGGAAAAAGTATTTTGGGTCACTTTTTGATAATATCTGGGAGATAGAACCTACAAATATAATGCATGAAAAGGTATTTATAGCGTCAAAGCATTTGGAGCTGTTTAATGATCCTGTAACAGAATGTAAAAATGGACACAGATTTAGGGCTGACAAACTAATAGAAGAAAAACTAGGGATAAAGGCAGATAGCCTCACAATAGATCAGATGAATAAAATTTTTAGATCAGGAAAGATAGTCTGTCCAGAATGTGGCAAGAAATTATCCGATGTTAGAATGTTCAATCTAATG
>JAIXNB010000047.1 GCA_020697515.1 Nanobdellota archaeon | reverse complement strand
TGATAATCTGTTAAATCGTAAGGGTTTGGATTAGAGATTATAGCACGAAATGGTACTGTGATCTGTAATGCTTTGGCTTGTTCTTCGCTCATTGAAAACAAAGTTTGAATTTGATTAGATAGGAAGAGATAAGCTGATGCAACTAGTACAATTGCTATGATTATTAAAAGGATTACTGAAATAACTGGAGAGATAGATCTCTTCATAAATTTTTAATGGAGAAAGGAGGATAAAAGCTTTATATGATGGTTTAAATATTCTAGAGTTATACTATTATATCGTTTCGTTTAAGTCTCAAAAACTAATGAAGACACCCGGAGTATCTGATCCATGATGAATCATGATCACGCAGAGTTTTAGAGCATTAACTCCCAATAATAGTTTAATGCTGCTTAGCGATAAAAAGATCAAAGAGTATATTAAAAGTGGGAAAATATTGGTAGATCCTTTTGATGAAAACTTAGTAGGCCCGGCTTCTTTAGATTTAAGATTAGGGTTTAAATTTAGAGTGTTCAAAAATATAGATGTAGAAGCTATAGATCCTAAGGAGTATAAAGATGATATTATATTTAGAACAGAAACAGATAGGTATATCATACATCATGGAAAGTATTCTGATTTATACATATTAAGAGATCAAAAAACACCGTTTATAGTTCATCCAGGAGAGTTTGTTTTAGCATCAATATATGAATATTTAAAATTACCTGACAATATTGCTGCTCAAATCCAGGGCAGAAGTTCATATGCCAGATTAGGTTTGATTATTCATACTTCTGCTGGATGGGTCGACCCAGGATATTCAGGCCATTTGACATTGGAGGTTGTTAATGTGAATAAGATCCCAATAAAATTGTACCCTATAACGTGTATTGCACAGATTTCATTCTTTGAACTAGACTCTGTTGAAACTCCGTACCACGCTAGAAAAGATTCAAAGTATGTAGATGAGGGGGGTGCAACAGAATCAAGGATATATAAGGATTTTGAAAAGTAAATGGTATCTATTTATGATTAGAGATATCTTTTTATACAGCGTTTTTATAATAATAAGGAAACATTAACTAGGAGAAATACCTAGACATAAATGTAATATAGATGAGTTTATTATAGTCAAGTTAAAGCAGCTTAGGGAAGTAGGTATCCTTTAAGAATCTCACAGGAAACTAGTTATGTTAGGGACTCTATCTTAACAAGAGAGTGTAACACAGTGTATAGTGGATTTCAGGCCATTCCAAATTAAATCACAGACAAAATCCGCATACGAACTTTATATAACAAAGAAATACAAGGAAAACTATATAGAACTGGGGACATAACTGTAGAAGAGAATCCTTATACACTTATGAGAACCTAATATAAAGTTTTTGGTGTAATTAAAGAAATGGTTAAAAGAACAGGTCCCACTAATGTTCACTTAAGAAAATTAATAAGATTTTTAGAGAGGGCCTCAAACGAGAATGAAGCAAGAATATGGAGATATGTTGCAGAGCTTTTATCTAAACCAACTAGACAAAAAATAGAGGTGAATCTGGGTAAGATCGATAGGTATACAAAAGAAGGGGATATTATAGTAGTACCCGGGAAAGTACTGGGGGTTGGGAAACTTACTAAAAGAGTAACAATAGCCGCTTGGAAATTCTCTGAAAATGCCTCACTAAAAGCCAGAAGGTCGGGTGCAAATGTTATAACAATAGAAGAACTTGTAAAAAGCAATCCAACTGGTTCGAACATCAAAATCATAATATAATGGTGAAAATTACTGTAACTTTTGGGAAGTTCCCTTCGATAGAGTTCCATAGCGAAGATATAGAGAAAATAGAAGAAATGGATATTGAAGGAAACAAAAGTATTTTTGTAATTCTAAAAGATAATAGGAAAGTATTACTGCCAATCTCTAAAGAGGAGTTCGAAAAACTTTTGGCAGGAGGAGAGGACATTAATTTGGAGTTTAGTTTATAAGGTTTACATAGTAAACTCAAAAATGGTATCAAAATATAAACCTGTTGTAATTGGGACCAAATACATCGATGCTTCCGATCATGTGCTAGGAAGACTTGCATCTAAAGTAGCTAAGCTTGCTTTGATGGGGTACGAGATTCATATAGTCAACACAGAAAAAACTGTAATAACTGGTAAAAAGGAGTTCGTCTTATCTTATTGGAAACACAAAATTTTGGAAAGAGGTGATTGGTATAAAGGACCATTCTATCCAAAGAGACCGGATAAGGTTGTTAAAAGAGTTGTAAGAGGGATGCTCCCAAAGAATTGGAGAGGAAGAGTAGCTTTAAAGAGAATTAAGACGTATGTAGGAGTTCCGGATGAGTTGAAAGATAAAGATTTTGATAAGTTTAAAGATGCTCTAGTCAACGAAAAAATAAGAAAGACAAAGAGAAAGATATGGTATGTTTACTTAGAAGATGTTGTTAAATATATTAGTGCAAAGATCAGGACATAGTTCCTTTTAATTTTTAATTTAAACATTAGGAGGGCAAACATTTTGAAAAAGAAGCTATTATCTACACCAGACTCTTTATAAACCTATTGTTAATTTTATGTATAATGAATAAGGTGGTAATTGCCGTTGGGAAAAGGAAAATGGCTATAGCAAGAGCTTATATTAAAGAAGGAAATGGTGTTGTAAAAATAAATTCAATACCTCTAGAGTTCTATGAGCCATGGTTGGCTAGATTAAGAATAATGGAACCACTAGTCTTAGCTGGTGGAGATTATGTGTCTCAAGTAGACATCAATGTGAAGGTCTATGGAGGTGGATTTATGGGACAGGCTGATGCTGCAAGAACTGCTATAGCAAAAGGACTAGTTAAATACTTTGAAGATGAGAAGTTAGAAGCATTATATTCAGCTTATGATGTTTGGCTACTAAAATCTGATCCAAGAAGAAAGGAGCAAAATAAATCCCCAACTTCCAAACCAAGAAAACATTATACAACAGCCTATAGATAGTCTCTTCTAATTATACTTTTTAAGAAATACAAGAAATTTAATATTAAATAATGATGAAGGAAGCCGGGATGTGAATAATGAGCATTGAGCCCCCTGTCTGATCCAAAAATTCGAGATAAAAAGATGGATCTGAAGGAAAGAATATTAAAGGAATTTAAAAGTTATATAGTAGGGGTGGTAGAAACTGAAGAAAGAGATGCAGTCTATGAGAAATTCAAAGGTTTTTATAATCCTGAAATTAAGAAGTTTCTTAGTTATTTAGGTTTTGATTTATATAAACATCAAAAGGATGCCCTAGAGCTATTATATTCCGGAAAAAATGTAATAGTAACTACTCCTACGGCTTCTGGAAAATCTGAAGTATTTCGTCTATTTATTCTAGACAACTTTCTAAAGAATCCTATAGGAACATACTTGCTAATATTTCCTACCCGTGCCCTGCTCTACGACCAATATGAAAAACTTCTTAATAGAGTTAACAAATTAGAAAAATTCCTAGGCAAGAAATTGAATATAAAAATATTATATGTACTTGGGGACCAAACATACAAAGAGAAGGAAAAAGTATTAGACACAATTCCAAATGTAATATTAACTACAATAGATAATTTGCATTTATTTTTACTCAAAAATCATGATAAGGCCTATATGTTTCTTAAAAATCTAAAATTAGTAGTAGTGGATGAAATTCATAATTATAGAGGAGTTTTTGGAACAAACGCTGCATATGTTTTTAGAAGGTTATTTAGATTGTTGAAATATTTTTATAAGAATCGGAAATTTAGAATACTGGCTCTCTCCGCAACGTTGAAGAATGCAAAAGAATTTTGCGAAGAACTTTTTGGGGAGCCTTTTGAGGAGATACAAAAAGATTTCAGTAGAAGATATAAAAAATATATAATTGCAATAGATCCTAAAACTATTAACTCTAGAACATTTTTGAGAAGAATTCTAAAAATCTTGCTAGAAACTGAAACAAAATCTCTAGTTTTTTTAGAGTCTAAAAAAGGAGTAGAACTATCTAAAATATCAGTTATGGATATAGACAAGGAGGAAAGAATACACCCATATAAAGCTAGCTTCACCAAAGAAAAAAGAAAGAAAATAGAAACAAAATTTAAGGAAGGAGATTATCTTATTTTAGTGACTACTTCTGCTTTGGAGCTTGGTATAGATATAGGAGATATAAAAGCAGTAGTTAATTACGGTATTCCTAAAGATGGTATGTTCTCTCTAATCCAAAGATTTGGCAGGGCTGGTAGAAAATCAGAAGGATATAACATTGTTATATTCAGAAAGGATGCCTTGGATTTCTATTATAGTATCAACAAAAAAGAATTTTTTGAAAAGATCCTAAAAAATAAAGTGGATGCAATCCCTGTTAATCTAGATAACTCAGTAGTTGCTAAGCGTCATCTACTTTATCATATAAAAGAATTTAGAAGATTACCATTAGAAATCTTATCAAAAAAAGAATTAGAATTAGTGAGAGAGTTAGAAAAAGAAAAGAATGTAAAGATAACCACTGATCACTTTTTTAATAAAAAGTATGCCATTCTAGTAAGTGATATAAACTACTCTGGATTGAGAAATATATCCGATAAAATATATTATATAACATTATCAAATCAAAACGTAAAAAGAGTGGTAAATAGAATAAAAAATGTTTCTAAAGCCATGAGATTTGTAAGCCTTTTAAAAAGTAAAGGTATTATATTAGAGGAAATTGATGAACGATCTTTTTATGAATATCTATTACCCGGTATGGTATACTACTCTGCTGGAAAGGTATATAGAGTTGAGGAGTTCACGACGATAGGAAACGTAACTTTAGTTTTTGTCCGTCCAGAATATAGTAGAGAGCTAGAAACATACGCAATAAGTCACGAAAAAGTGAAGATTTTAGAAAAAAAACTTTGCAAAGACTTTAAAGATTGGAAGATTTATCTAGGGACAATAAAAGTTAAGAAGATATATGTTGGGTACTTAGAAAAGTACAAAGTTGAGAAATATACTAGACAGAGCATACATTATTATGATACCCCTATTGAAAGAGAGTTCGTCACAAATTCTGTTTGGATAACTATCCCAAAGGATTATAAAGAGATTGAAAGAGAATATTATGAGTATTTTAAAAGAAAATTAGAAATTTACATAAATAGAAAAGGTTACAAAATTAATTCGGAAGATCTAATAAGTATTTCTTCATCTATAGATAGAGAATTTATCTATGAAAAATATAGAGGGTTCACCACCAAAAAAATATATGAAATCTTAGAGTATTATATTTCTAAATTGGTAGGAAATACTGATAAAAAATTAGCATTCTTAGTAAAAAAACTGATTGACTCCTATTATTCTTTCCAATCAGGTCTTCACGCAATAGAACATAGTATCATAAAGATATCTCCAACAGTAACTAATATAGATTCAAGAGAACTAGGAGGGTATTCATATTCTATATATTCTGATACAGACTTACCGACGATATTTATTTATGAAAGTTACGAAGGAGGAGCAGGTTTGGTAGAAATACTCTATAAAAATATAGAGAAACTCATTGAGAGATCCAAAGATGTTATTTTTAGGTGTAGATGTGAGGATGGCTGTCCAAGATGTATCCTAAGTACAAAGTGTGGGAACTTCAATGAGTTTTTGGATAAATATGCTGCAAGGTTCATATATAGTAGAGTATTCTCTAAACACTAAGTTTATTTAAATGAAGATCCTAAAGTAATAAAATGAATAAGAAAGGTCAAGGTTTATTCTGGTATGGAGCAGGATCTTTCGGATTGCTTGTTGGAATAATATTGGTTGTTGCACTATTAGTTGGATACTCTCTTACAAAAACCGGGACACCTTTAGATGGAATAAATGGACTTATAGAATACATTATGCAAGATCCAATTGCAGCAGGAGTAATATTTCTATCAGGTATAATCTTAGGAAAGGTTGTACTTAGGACCTACTATTATTAATATTAATTTTGGGATAAACTTTTTGTTTTAAGTTTTATTTTTATGGTCTACGAAGATTTTTCACAACTCAATGAAGGAATAGTCTATGGCTACATTGAGGATATAGACTTGAAGTTTATATCAATAAATATAAAAGGGCATGTGGTAGTGTATAAGAATAAAATAAGCAATATTAGAATTAGTAAATTAAGAGAAAAGGATTTTGTGCGCATTTATGTAAAAGATAAAGAAGCAATATATATAGAACAACTTGATGATTTTTTATACCGAAAGTTTATGAAATTAATTTCATCAATAAAAGAGGTATTAAATAAATAATAGTTTTTATTAATATACCATATTTTTCTTATTCTTCCGGACAAACCAAAGCCACATACTTAAGACAATTATTGATGATAAAGCTGCCCATAGGACATTGTGAAGGAATACTGGATCTATTCTAAAAAAATAAAAAAGGATTATAGTTGATGAAACCCTAAAGAAGTTTATAACAAATGTCAAAATTGTTAGAGCTATAGCCCACCTTAATCTGCTAAAGATATCTTTTGTTGGAGTCGCCATAATTACCGCAAATATCCCGAGGCTAGATTTATATCCGATACAATTTGGTGTAATGGAAAAGATTATATCTAGAGTTATAATATTGTTATCAACTAAGTCTACATTCAAGTTGAGTACCTTTAAGAAATAATATACTATTTTTGTATAATATATTAAAAAACTATCTGGGATTTTAATAATCCTATATTCAAGGAGGTTTAAGGGTATCGAATAGATTATTAAATTCCAAATAAATATTGTAGCACCTACTAACTTCCTTATTTTTTTATCCTCTATATTTACCTTAATAAAAAGCTCTAGCATCTTTAATCTTAACTGCTACGCCTACTGAAAACTGTTTCATCTCCAAAGCTGATAAAACTGCAACCCCTGTAGCGATTAAGTTATCTTTGTTATCAACAACTAAAACAATATCTCCTGGTAGAATATTTTCATCTACTTTTAGCACAAACTTATTAAAAACAGATTTTCCATGTTCTACGAAAGGGATAGCATTATCAGCAATAACTACCCTATATTTGGGAAAAGGTAAATATTTTTTCACAATCTCTGCTCCTTTGTAAGAAAGTATAATAAATCCTGTAGTGGCGTTTACTGTTCCAAAATACGCTTTATCAACATATACTCTTCTGATTCTTCCAGTATTTTTACTTACCTCAATATTTATAGAATGGTTTTTTAGTACATTATCTCCTACTCCTCTTCCAAATTGATAATTTAAAATTGCCTTAACTATAGATTCCATACCACCAAAATATAAATCTATCTACAGCCTTTCTTATAGTAGAATTTGTACCCTCGATCAGAACTAGGTTATAATCCTCTTGTATAATCTTAGTAGTGTTTCCAAGATTTAAGAGTATAACAAAAGAAGAGTTTTTTGGTACTTTGTAATACAATATATAGGAGTTATTTTGTTTCGTAGGATATATTATATATATGCTTTGTGTTTCATTATATAAATACAGCCTACATCCTGGATTATAATATGTACAAACTATCCATGTTCCTTGTTTTGGCAAAGCATACAATAAATTAAGCAAAGCTACAGTATAATTACCTTTTCCATTAGGATCGAAGAAGATAATAGTCCTATTGAACAGTTTCCTAATTTCTGTTCCATCAGAGTAAGATATGTTTAGAGGAATATGATTTACATCCTCTGGACAAAAATTAGTATAGATTACAAGACTTTGCAACTGTGTAACACACACACCGTCAGACGATCTATCACTAATCATGATATCATCGAGTAGAAAAAGATTTTTTAACACGATTTTTTTAGCAAAACATATAAATAACGAGAATATTATTAATATCGGAATAGATATAAGTAAAAAGTATCTAATCCTAGGATTCATAAGTAAGAAGATTATTAAAAATTTATAAAGAATATTTCTGAAATGAGAGATGAAGAAAAAGCGAAGATCGAAAAAATGATTTTAGATGTGCTACAACAACATCCATATGGTTTAACTATTTCTGAGATGTCAAGAATTCTCAAAATTAACAGAGTTACACTCTCAAAATACCTTGATGTACTTAGAGAGAAAGGTCTCATAGATTATAGAGCGGTTGGACGTGCTAAAGTTTGGTTCATAAATGAAGATATAACAATATTAGAAGTTATTTTTGGAGATAAAGAACTTTCAAGACTCTTAAGATTAAGCGATCAAGGTTTCTATGAAATAGGAGATGTAAAATTTCTAATATTACCGACAGAATTTATTCAGGATTTATATTTAATTGTTGGCAAAAAATTAGGGTTAAAGACAATAAAAGAGTTAGGAAAACGATTAGGAGAACATATAGCTAACACGTACAAAATGTATTCAGGTATAGAAAAATTATACAAGGAAGAAACACTAAGTTATCTGATAGATTTTATAGAAAAGTTGGGTTTAGGAAAAATTGAAGAGAAATTTATCGATATAAGAACTTCCGATGTTATTATAACCTTTAGTACTACACTAGAAGAAGAAGAACTTGAGAATCTGAAGGATGCAATAAGGGAATTGAAGGAGAGACCAAAATGTTATTTTTTGGAAGGCTTACTTGAAGGTCTTTTATCTGGGTTGTTGGGTATAGATATGGAAGCTATAGAAACTAAATGTAAGTTAAAGAATGATCCCTATAGTGAATTTATAATCAGAAGAAAGAGGTAATACTATAATCCTTAATATAAATAAAAATAAAAAAGTGTGTGAATTAAGCTTGTAATGCTTTTACTTTAGCTTTTGCAGCTAACTTTATGTCTTCCCTTTTTATAGTTGTCCTCTTCGCATGGGTTGCCAAAGCTACTGCTTCTCCGGCAATTTCTTGTGCAATTTCTTCTAGATATTGTTTCAATAATCTTACTGCTTTATCTGATACTCTTGTTATGCCATGTTTCTCACCTACTTTCTTTATGATTCTTTCAACTGCAGCTAAAGGAATACCTCTTTCTCCTCTTGCCATATCTAATTAGTATTTGCTCTCTTTTAAAATCTTTTCGGAATGAGCTCCTTTTGTCGTGAAACGACACTATTTTACTGCACATGCCTTACTCAAAATAGTAATTTATACATACCATATAGAAACTTGAATCCATCCAAAGGAGGAACTGGCAACATATTTAGGATAAACAGCCATAAATTCAAATAAGATAGGAAATAATAGCAGTCTTTACCATTTTTCTGGTATAATATTTTTCCTAGGAAGTATAGTAGAAGATTAGTAAGTGGTCCCGCTATTGCTATAGCAGATAGAGATAGCGGAGTTGTATCTCCGATAATTCTGACGTAACCGGGTATAAAGAGAACTATTGGAGACTCTATTAACCTAAAGAATAGACCTATTAGAAGACCGGTTATGCTGACTTCATAAATAGCATAATATCCCATACTTATTGCAACAAACTTATGGGCTAGCTCATGGAGGATTATAGATAAGCCTGCAATCTTCATCCACAAAGTGATCTCTTTCTGATCAAAGGATCTTGAAAATATCAAACCAACAACCAGGACAGTTACTATTATATTTATAATTTCAAAAAAATAAAATACCATCAGGTATTATTCTCTTGGCGCGAGTATAAATGAATATTTAAACCTGTCAGCTAGTTTGTAATCAAACCATACCGGCATATTAGAATTAAATCTTATTACTACAGTATCAGAAATGGTGGCAACCTTGGTTAACTTATGTAAGTAATCTACAGAATATCTGGCTACCGCTTTCTGGGGTATCTCTAAAGTCAATACAGTTTCGTCTTGAGGGGTTAGGTCTATGTGCATTTCTTTTAGTTCTCCCTCTGCAATAATAGAGAATGTGGGGCCTTCCGGATCTGCTAGGAATTTCACTTCATCCGCTACAACTTTCGCAGAATCTATTATTTCTTTGAATGCTCTTGCATCCATTTCTATCTGTATTGGTAGATCTAAATTAGGGGTCTGCATAGGCTCACTTTCAGATTCTATAAGAGGTAATATAAATTTCTTAGTCGCCTTTCCCTTTATAATAAGAATAAACCTATTTCTTTCTTTATCAAGTTCCCATATAATCTGCTCTCTTGCTTTGGCTTTTGCTAATATTTTTTTAACATCTTCTAAGCTTATCGTAAACATCTCTTCTCTTTCTATAGAATAATCCAGGAAAGCATCCTGGTAGAGGTCCAGAATTATTATGGCAACATTAGAAGGATCTAGCGAAGCCAAATGAATGCCATCTTCTGTTGCTTTGAATGTTCCTTCTGATAGAAATGCTACTGTTGCTGCAATCAAGTTCTTTAGTTCTTTAGCCTGAGGGAATACTGCTCTCATAAATAACTAATAGGAGCAATATATTAAACTTTTAGAGTCCCATTTAAAGATGTAAGATATTGTTCCCATATATTATTTGATTTAAATTAATAAAGAGTTCAAAAACCGTTTCCAAATTTTAGTATCATTTAAAAAGTCGGAATGTAGAGGTATCACTTAGAACACCCCGATGAAGTCTGTGTACAGACAGAACGGAAGAGCTTCTCAAGGTAGATGAATATTACTGTTTATTTTCTAAATAATTTTTTATAGGGGAGAGCAGTAATAAAAATTA
>JAIXNB010000046.1 GCA_020697515.1 Nanobdellota archaeon | reverse complement strand
GACAGAACGGAAGAGCTTCTCAAGGTAGATGAATATTACTGTTTATTTTCTAAATAATTTTTTATAGGGGAGAGCAGTAATAAAAATTATAAAAGTAAATATCATATACTCTAGGCAGTTTTATATTACCAGTTTTAGGTTTAGACATTTCTCTTATACTCTAAATGCATTAGAGAATCTCAAGATTAATTATCTGGACATTTTTATGTAGAACTTAGTGAAATAAAATATAATTAGTTATAAATATTACTTAAGGATAATATAAAAAATATGGTCAATAAAAGAGCTGTATCACCCCTAATAGCAACAATTTTATTAATCGCTTTAACAGTGTCAATTGGCGCTATGATAATTAGTTGGGGTAGACAATATGTTCAACAGCAAACCGAATGTCTTGACGTTTCTGCAACAATAGTTAATGCTAAGTTAAATATTAGTGGTAGTACTATAACTGTAGGATTCCTAAATAAAGGAAATCAAATATTAGATACTACAAAAGTAACAGCAATATTATATACTGCCGATGGGGACATATATAAATGTATATACTATGACGATGATGATGATGTAACAACAAATTTTAAAGGAGAAGTTCCAACTAAATTAGCATGCATCATTGTAAATCCTGTAAACGAGACAGGGGGAGGTATTAGTTCTGTAAAACCAGGAGGTTATGTGGAGTACGCTTTACGCTATGATAATGCAACAATTAAAAGCGAGGATCTACAACTAAATGCTTACGTACAGATTGCATATTCTAACTGTGGAGAAATTTCTGAAAAGTTTCCTATTTCTTGATAACTTCAAAAGCCATCTTTTTGCTATTTCTATAAGTTAATAGCGCATACCATGGTGCTAATCCTTCTGTAATTGATATTACAGGAATTGCTAAAATATTCAAGGTTTTTATCCATATAGAATCTTTTTCAATTGGTTGTAGGTTCAATTTACACCCAATCCAGTATATGTATATAAGTGTGCCTAAATTAAATCCAAATAATCCCGCAGCAAGAAGATTGGGTGATGGTGTGGGATGTAGCAAATTAACATATGTTATTATTTGAGAAGGTAAAGCACTTAACCAACTTATAAGACCTATTGCGAATAGTGCTTTATATTTAAGATCAATATCTTTTCTATTAAGAAGAATATCTAATTTACCCCAAAACCATCTTCTCCTTTGTTTCAAGAAATCTATAACACTAAATGGACTTTGCTCATATAATTTCCCTTTTAACCATCCATAAGGTTTGGAAAAATATTTATTTGCAAGAACTCCAAACAGAGCATCTTCTGCTCTAACTTCTCCAAAATCCCATCCTATCTTAGCTTCTAAATCAGCCCTATAAAGCGAGTGGGAACCATGTGCTCCTACTATAACTTCACCATATTCTGCTTGAAACCTAAATCTAGATATATCATCACCAGTTCGTATACTATCTTCTAAACTAGTTAGAATATTTTTACCCCAAAAATTAGAGTAAACTATCAAACCTTGTCCAATTAGTTTTCCGTTCTTACTTTTATTCTCAATAAAATCTATTATTCCAATTATTGTATCTTCTCCAACTATGCTTTCCTCATCCATGGCATATATCCAGGTCTTATTTAGATTATATTTTTCTCTTAACCTTAACTCGAGAGCATAATTTAGAGCTCGGGCCTTGTATTTCGTGTTATTGGGTGTTTTATAACTTCTTGGTACGTATATTGTCCTTATTTTCTTTTTTGCCTCGTCATTGAGCTCTTTTAATCTTTCGAAGAACTTCTTATCAACGTCGTCTTCAGTTACTATCCATATTTCATAATCCTTTAGATACTTAGGAGCCCAATATAATATGGATCTAACGGATCTTTCAATAGCATCTGTATTGAAACCTCTTGTGGTTATTTGTAGTATTACTTTATAATCTTCTTTCTGCACCCTTCTCTCTAAGACAATTGCTTCCTTTGAATTATATTTTAGAAATCCTAATCCGGATGCTATCGCAACAGGAAGATAAGCCAACCATATATATATTTAGCATTTATAAGTATCTCATCTAGAAATAATTTTGAAATAGAGGGACCCCCCCACATTATATGTAAAGTTACTGCTCCTCCGACTCCTGCAGCTATAGATAGTATATATTCTAATCTAGAATAACGCAACTGGTTGTGTTTTTCTAGAGTATATTTCTCCCAGAAGAATCTCTCCATAATAAATGTATTAACCCCCCAGCTTAAATAACTATATAGAAAAGTTATAAAAATATTATCTCTATAGAATAGTTCCAATATTATAAATATTTCCTCTTTTTTAATAGAGACAGAACTAGGCTCTAAGTTTTCGATATTTATACTGAAACTATCTGGGAATGTTGCGAGATAATAATAGAATTTTATGTGCGGGGGCGGGGATTCGAACCCCGGACGGGCCTGAACCCATCGGGTGTCCTACCATAAACCGGTCTTAAGCCCGACCCCTTTGACCGCTCGGGCACCCCCGCACTATTCCATTAGTCACTCAAAGATTGGATTTTTCCTATACATTCAACCACTATTATGGTTATACCCTTGTACTGGCGTTCATACACTTTCATCCTTCCCAGGGCTGTTATCCACCGGACTATTCGTTTTTAGCCCTATGATCTCATTGGGAATACCCTCCAATGTTTGATTATATATTTAACTAGTATAAAGATTTAAATACTATTTTTTAAAACAATACCTAAATGAAAAAATTAGGTTTATCTGTATACCAAGGGAGGGACTGGAGGAAAGAGACAGGCAAACGTCTATATCCTTACAGAAAAAAGAGAAAGTATGAATTAGGGAGATTTCCTACTTACACAAGGTTGGGGGAGGAAAGAATCGTAACTATAAGAGCTAAAGGTGAAAATGTGAAGGTAAGAGTATATAGAACATTATATGCTAATGTGTACGATCCAGAAACAGGACAAACTAAAAAAGTTAAAATTTTAGCAGTAGTTAAGAATCCTGCAGATAGGAACCTAGATAGGATGAAAGTAATAACTAAAGGCACTATCATAGAAACCGAAGCAGGGACTGCTAAGGTCACCTCTAGACCCGGACAAGATGGAACAGTAAACGCAGTCCTTATACAGCAATCCAACTAATCATCATTTTTCACTATCTTTATATAACTATTTCTGAATAAATATTTGTAGATATTTGAGGAAGTTCGAGATAGTTAATAAATTTCATATTATTTAAGATATTACATTTTTAAATCCTTGCAAAGTTTAAAGATTATGGAAGTAAACAGGCCTCTAGATATAATAAACCAATCGAAAGGAAAGAAGATAATCGTGGAGATGAAAAATGGTAAACAGTATAGGGGTACTTTAAGGGCGTGGGACGCGCACCCGAACTTAGTTCTAGAGGACGTAGAAGAGTTAGACTCTGGTAGAAAGTATTTATGGATATTCTTAAGGGGGGATAACATATCGGCGGTAAAACCCGCAGAATAACCAACCCTACAATTTTTAATTTTTATCTGAAAACATATAACACTCTACAACTGAGGGCCTTACTCTCCAGGGCAGAGATGTAGTCAGAGAAGTATATAACCTTATCTATACTATTAATAATCTATCCGGTTTTAAAGAAAGTTCGACAATAATAATATCATGGTAGTTATTGGACTTATTGGTAAGCCTAATGTTGGAAAGTCAACATTTTTCAGAGCAGTAACTCTCCTACCGGTTAAAATTGCAGATTATCCTTTCACAACCCTAGAACCCCATAAAGGTGAAGGTTTCCTAGTTATAGAATGTGTTGAAAACGAATTCAGAGTTAAATGTAATCCTAGAAATGGTATATGTAGGAGGGGTTTTAGATACATCCCTATTGAGCTTGTAGATGTCCCGGGTTTGGTTAAAGAGGCATATAAGGGGAGAGGATTAGGAAATAAATTCTTGGATGCAATAAGACAAGCGGATATTCTAATAAATATTGTAGATATAGCAGGATCTACGGATGATGAAGGAAATCCTGTAGAACCCGGATCATACAACCCTCTAGAGGATTTTGTATGGGTTGAAGAAGAGATAGATCAGTGGTTTTATCAAAAGATAAAAGCCAATATAGAAAAGATTAAGAAAAAGATAAAGGAAGAGCCGGGGAAAACTTTTGACCATCTATATAAGGTACTGTCTGGTATTGGTATAAAACGCGATCATATAATTTCCACATTAAGGAAGGTGGGTACCTCTGTTCATGAAATT
>JAIXNB010000045.1 GCA_020697515.1 Nanobdellota archaeon | reverse complement strand
TTCTCCTTTCAGTGTTATATACAGTCATAATATCTTTATCATTAACTCTAACCTCTTTAACCTCTAGGGTTTTTTTATCAACATAATACTCATCGGGTGTTACCTCTCCTGAAACCACAGATTCTCCTAAACCCCAGGAGGCCTCAATTAAGATTGTGTTTAGATCACTTCTAACGGGATCGGCTGTGAACATTATTCCAGACTTTTTAGAAAATATCTGTTTTTGGATCACTACTGCTAATGCTACTTTCATATGGTCAAACCCCATAGTAGTCCTATAGTGTATAGCTCTTGCAGTCCATAAAGAGGCCCAGCATTTTTTAACAGCATCTAAAAGCTCGTTTTTTCCTTTTATACAAAGATATGTTGCCTGCTGACCTGCAAAAGAAGCGGTGTTATGAGTAAATATTCCATTAGCCAAGAAATTTTCATACTCTGGAACAATGAAATCATAAACAAAACCTTCATATTCAATTTCTTCCACACTCTCTATTTCGTCCCAAAAGATATCTTCATTCAAAATATTCCTCTGCAGCCTACATTTCTCTAAAACCTGCAAAGCTTTTTCTATTCCCCCGTAAACAACTCTTACATTGTAAACAGTCGTTTCTTTTACAAAACTTCTATCTTCACCACTTAAATAGATATCTTCTAATCCATTAATAAAAGCGCATTTTATTTCTTTTTCCAAAATTCTCTTTAACTCTTTTCTTTTAACAGAGTATTTTGTTAAATCCTTTGCAAGTTTCTTAGAATATTTTAAAGGTATAATAACCCTATAATACTTTTCCTTTCTTCTTAAAATTGATAAAATTCCTAATGTTGCAAGGAAATATACTAGTTCATAAGCTAGCATTTCATGTTTTGTAATAATTTCTATTTCACAATCAGAAATACAGCCACTACCATCAATTAACCCAGCTATAAAAGCATATTTTGCTTCTTTCTTAGCTTCAAATAAAATTTCAGGTATCTTTTTAATAAATTTCCCCTCTTCCCTTTCCTTTTTATAAACACAGAGCATTCCTAAGAATCTTGCTAAGGATTTAGACTGAACTTTTATGCCTACTCCCTTATCTTTTTTTTCTATTCCTAATTCCCTTAACCCCTCAAGAACTTTCTTTCTGATTTCTTCATTCGTATTATTTACTATTACGTGGTCTCCATAAATAATTCCCTCTGAAACAAAGATCCCTAATAAATAACCTGTCTTTTCGTTTAATGGAACCTTATATTTTATCCCTAATTCTTGCTTATACTGTAAAATATCTGTTATATATACTCTCTCTTTTTCTATCGTATACTCAATTTCATTTTTTTCAAAGATCGAAATAACATCTATTTCTTCTTTTCCTTCTTTTATCGGAATATTTAGAATTGTTGGAATATAAACCTCTTCTTTATTTAAGAATCTAATATTTACTATTTTTAAATTCATACCTTTATCTAAAACAATTAGAGAATGATCAGGAGTTATTGTTATCTCTTTTCCAGTTTTTGTTCTAATCTTATAAAGCTTTGTTTTTACATAATGTTTGTATACCCCGGCAGGTTTCCATTTTATCTTCCCATCCTTAAAGGAAGGAACTTCTAATTTGGACTTTTCTCTTATAATTCTTTTAAATACATTTTCAATTTTATCAAAAACTATTTCCTTATTTATTCTTACTAAAACATAAGATCCTTCCGCAATGGAAGGTAGATCTTCCGCTGTAGCTGAGGATCTTACAGCTACAAAAGATTCGTCCTCATTAAATCTACTTGACAATTGTTTATACGCTTCTAGAATTTCCCTCTCCAGGTCATCTGGTATCTCTCCTTTTATAAATAGTCCCTGAATGCTTTTAGAAGCATATAAAAGATCTTTAGGGTTGTTTATATCTGTTTTTTCTAAGATCTCTTGGATTTTCTCTTTTAACTTATTATACTCGACAAACCTCCAGTATCCTCTAGATGTTACTACAAATCCTGGTGGAACTGGAATTCCAATTTTTACCATCTCCCCTAAATTAGCACCTTTACCACCGGCTAGTGTAATATCTTTTTTGGATATTTCTTCAAACCATTTAGTGTACATCTATTCAATATTGTTTTTTATAAAAGAAAATTTTTGATTAATAAAAAATAATAATAAAGAGGCCACAAAAAAATATTAGACCTTCTTTCTATAGTCTTCAAATTTGTTGAGAATGCTCTTTATAGGTTTGTAGTTTCCTGCCTCATTGTGTACTGTGACGATTTTATACCACTTTATTTCACCATCTTCAGTTTCAAATGGTGCTCCTTCTGTAGAATCTGGCTCTACTTTTACTAATTTATTGTATGTTACTGGTATTTTTCTTATTGCATCAGCCAATGTGTCTAGTGCCTTTCCAACATAGTCCAATCTGTTATCTACTTTATCAAATTTCTCTTCTACGAATTTTTTGAAATCGTTAAACTCTTCCTCTACCTTCTCCATCCTCTCTTCTAATCCGCCTATTCTTTGCAAACCTTCATCTGCCTTTCTCTCTACACCAACAATGTACTTTGCCATGCCTTCTAGGCCCTGATATATCTTACCCAGGCTTTCCTTTAGGGGGTTTGGCAGCTCCATCATGACCTGTTGTGATGAAATTTGTGTAGAGGGTTCTGTTTTAGATTTATTTATATCTATATCTTGTGAAGAGTCTTGTATAGATCGTTTGGATATATCTGTTTTAATTTCATCAGATGGGGTTTTTGTCGGTCCACCCCTATTATTTAAATCAGGAAAGGTGGACCCCATTTGCCCTATTCCCGATTGTTTTTCTTTTGATCTCCACCTTGCTGTTGAAAATTTTTCCCATTTGGTTTATTCATTTCGCCTTTTAGTTCCTTTGGCAGTTCATTTTCAAGTTTAGCTGGAATTTTAGATAGAATAGCATCATGTACATCCTTATTCCTTCTCAAGATTTCATCTAAGTTCTCATAGGAAGATTCTCCAAAGAATTCCAACATTATTAGCTTATCATCATATGTAGTATATAGAGGTAGGCGATCTTCCGGTACTTTTTGGCTGATTAAGTATTGAGATCTTGCTGAAGTATACGCTGAGTATAAATTGGCTAAGGTTAATACAAAGACTCTTCTAAATAATTCATGGCCAAATATCCCCTTATCAAATTTTATCCCAGTTTTATCGGAATATCTTCCAAGAAATGCTTGAAATGCATTAGAATCTCTTACAAGAGTCTCCCCTCCTAATGTCGCAACATATCCAGCACCTAATCCTATTAGATATGTGTTAGGTACCTCTCCTTGTACATCTAGGAGATAGGGGTGTGGTAGTTTGGTTACCATATCTACCATATAGTCGTATCAATATATAAATTTTTCGCTTCTGTAACTACTTAATAACAGTACAAAAGGCTTATGGATAGGATATAATTAAAAATAAAAAAGAAAAGTTATTTCTTTAATAGCTCCTGGACGGCCTTTGTTATCTCATCAAGAAGCTCTTTTCCCTCTCCTGGTTCTAATACTGCTGCAGAGGCTGCTTGTACTTGTATTCCACAAGCTTGCCCTAACCTCTGCTTAGAGCCTACATATACACAGGGTACACCCTTTTCTTCACATAATGCGGGCAAATGCATTACAATCTCTGGAGGATCTACATCCAGTGCAATAGCTACCAATTTTGCTTGTCCTCTATCTACAGCCTTTGTAGTTTCATTCGTACCCTTTTTTATCTTCCCAGTTTGCTTTGCTATCTCAAATAGCTTATATACTTTCTCCTCATAGTTTTCTAAGAAAGTTTTTAGTACATCCTCTGGCCATTTTACATAAGGTGGAGTCATCATGATATTCGTCATCCTTTTATCACAAAGTTAGAAAAATTTATAAGATGAAAAATATATACGACAAGTATATTATTTACTCGGATGGCTCTGCGATAGCATAAGTTGGACCCAATTTTGTTATGACAATTTTTCCAGACCAACCAATATCTACATTTTTAACAAACACAGATAAACCCTTTATTCTAATATATCCATCGCCTCTCTTTGTTATTCTTTTTATCTCTACCTTAAATTTATCACCTACTTTAACTGGTTTTCTATATATCATTCGGAAAACTTTGTCCGAGAATCAATATAAACTTATGCTTATTATTGTAACTTAAACACACTCGTAAATATTATTGATAATCTTTGCTAATAGCACACTCTATGATTTTTTATACTTCCTAAACTCCCCTCTTTTTCCAGATCCGAAACCAAATATATTATTAACCTCGTTAATTATTTGTTGTAGTTCCTCTTCCTTATCTATTTGTCTTAGTATCTCGTCAGTTTCTTCCTTTAATCCATATAATACTTGCATATAATCCACCTTCCCCTCTTCAATCATGTCCATCTTTTCTTCTAAGAGTCTTGTTCTCTCTTCAGATACAAACTTTCCATATTTCTTATTTAAGAAGTAATAAACATATACTCCTAATTTTGTTGGCACGAGCTTTTTGCCGGATTCTATTGCATAACCTCTTCTAAGTATCTTAGAAACTATTGTCGCATAGGTGGAGGGTCTACCTATTTTTTTCTCTCTCATCAAATTGATTATATCTGATTGAGAATATAATCTCACTTTTGCTGCCTTCCAATATGTTACTTTCTCTATTGAGAGTTCCATGCTATCTATATCCTCGATTTTCTGACTCCTTATCCTATAATCATCAATTAAATCCCATCCATGCTTTATTACATCTGAAATACCTACCTCCTCCTTACTATACTCTATTTCTGGAATTTCTATTGTGTATTTTAATTTTTTAACAACCACTGGAGTCATTTGACTCTGCATGAATCTCCTAAAGATTAACCCATATAATGCAAAATGCTGGGGTGATATATCTACAAAAACTTCCATCTCACCAGATTCTATCATATTTCTAAGAGTCTCAGAATTTATTGGTTTAGTTGGTCTAATACATTCATGGGCTCCTCCTTCTCCCCACACTCTCGGCTTAAAGTAATCCTCACCAAATTTTTCAGAAATATATTCTCTAGCAACTTGTATACCTGCGGGGGAGACTCTTACAGAGTCTGTACGATGATATGTTATTAAACCCGCTTCGAAAAGATCCTGTGCTAACTGCATAATCATATCTACACCTAATCCTAGATAGTTAGAAGCATCTTGAAGCATTGTTGACGTCATATATGGTGGTAAAGGATTTAATTCCTCTTCAAAATACTTTTTATTCTTTATGACTACTTTCGCATTCTGTAATACCCTTATAATCTCATTCAACTTTGTTTTATCTTTGATGTCTAAATCTAGAACCAGATTTATTTTTCTAGCCTTTATTCCAATAAAATATGAAAGAGAATTTTTGTATTCTAGGAATCTTTGGACAATCCATCCCAAGACGGGGGTTTGGACTCTACCAGCAGACAACCAGTTTTTTTTAAATATCTTTTGAACTTTTTCGGATAAGCTAAATCCCAACCATCTATCCTCTATCCTTCTAACCATTTGAGCCTTAACTCTATTTACATCTATCTCCCTTAAATTATCTAGAGCATGTAATATTGAATATTTAGTGACTTCATGAAATTCTGCTCGATAAGTTTTCTTAGTATAAGGTTGTAGTAACAAATATACTGCATATGCTATGAATTCGCCCTCCGAATCAGGGTCTGTACCGATTATTATTTCATCTACCTCCTGTGCTAGTTTTTGTAACGCTTCTATTCTTTCCCAGGCATCATCTACAACTGTACTTCCACATATTGGACATTTTCTCTCAGGTCCTTGATACTCTGTAAATTGATAACCACACTCGAGGCAACGTTTTATAGAATTATAGTATGGATATATTCCATTTTCTGCTACTACTACTCCATATAATCCAATGTTGTCTGTAGTTAAATCTATGAGGTGGCCTTTAGTAGCTGTAATAATCAAGTGACGATTTCCGATAGAGACCTCGTATGCCTGTATTCCTCCAAAAGTCCTAATAGAAGGCCTACCAAAAAAATTAGCTATAGTTCTAGCCTTATTTGGGGATTCTACTATGAAAAGTACCGTTCTTACAAGCTCCTTTTTTTCTTTTTTTATTTTTCCACTAATTATTTTTTCAACAAATTTTCTCTCTTCTTCTATATATCTTTTTATTTTCTCTATATCTACCTCACTTAGATTTTTTAGTTCAAATGACATTAAACTGACGATAAGGTCACATTGACTATTTCTGCATCATTTACTCCTGGTGTATTTTTTATCTTATTTAGGAATTCTTCTTCCTTAAATTCCTGATCAGGATATGTGAATTTTATTTCAAGAGCCTTTAAACCAAAAGCTATAGGTACCTCCTCGTGTTTCCAATACTCTCCTCCAAACTCTTGGATAATTTTTTTAACTTCCTCTACTATTGCGTTTAAATCAGTCTCAACGTTCTCTGGATATAATCTTAGGGTTATTATTACCTTTCCCATCTTATGGACCTTCAAAACCACAAACTTGACATACCCATTTTATTCCCATCCTCCTTTCTTTGTTAGTTCTAATTATCATACCTTGTCCACAATTTGGACAGATGAATTTTACTCCTCCTTCAGCTATTAAAAGCTGTTTTGTTGTTGTACTTTTAGGAACCTCTTTCAGCTCCATTTATGCAACAAATAATTTAATATTTAAAAATAGTTAGTCAATAGCATCAATAATAAATATACAAATTTTGTTAATCACACTTCTGGAAAATAAAGACATAGGCTTCTAAATTACCATTCCAGACCTTTCTTTTATGAATAAGCTCAAATTTATATTTATTAGCATTCTCTAGAGTTAGCTTCTTCTGGGGAGTTATTAGGACAATCTTCCCATTATTATCTAATATGTAGTCTGCCTGATAAAATAAATATTTATAAATTTTCTTTAATTCCTCTCTATAAGACAATCTTATCCCATATGGAGGGTTAGTTATTATATAATCTACCTCTTTTTCTCCAATCTTCAGATCCAACCATTCTAGATCAATTCTTCTGAACTGTATAATATCTTTTACTAACGCTTTCTGTGCATTTATCTCTGATCCTTTTATGTGTCTAAATATCCTATATGCTGCGATAATCTTAGCTTTCTCATCTAACTTTACTATATCATCATCTATTTTTCTCATCCACTCTATCCAATCTATTCCTAAATCCATCTTGGTAAACTGAAGATCTTTCTTTCTCCAAAAAGATCCGGGAATATCCTTTACACGTATACCTGCTTCTATCGGAATAGTTCCACTGCCACACATAGGATCTAAAAGAATTTTCTCTTTAGACCATTCTGAAAGGATAACTAATTGCTGTGCTAAAGTTGTTTTCAAAGCAGCTGGATGGTGATATATTTTATAGCCCCTTCTGTGCAGCGCTTTTTCCCCAACAAGATCTATTCCTACTAACACCTCATTTCCGATAACGTCAACCCTGATAATTATATCAGGGTCTTCTAAGCTTACTCTCTGTCTGTACTTTTTTTTATCCTTTATAGAATCTATTATCGCTTGGCCAGCTACCCTCATTATATCCATTGAATTGTATTCATGTACTCCAAATCTATCAGTCCTCACAGCAAATGTATGATATTCTTTTAAAAATTCCCAATCTAAATTATACAAGCTTTTATATAACTCTTCTAATCCTTTCCTATCCCTTGAGATTTTAATATGTTCCAAAAAGACTGTTACTCTATTAGCAGTCCTAGTTAAATAAGTGAAATATGTAGCATCCATGATATCTCCTACATCAAACATGACTCTTCCAAGAATCCCAAACGGTCTTTCTTTAGCACCTACACCAAGAATATCTTTTATTTCTTTTGAGGCTACATCTTCTAATCCTCTATTAGTTGTGATCATAACCTTCATAAAGATAACTGGTGGGATACTCTTTTATGCTTGAATTTGCATTGATTCTGCTTGCAGGAACATTTTCATTTTATTTTAAGAAGTACGTAGAAGAGGATATCAGACTATTTGAGGTTTATTTGAAATTTGTAATATTAGTATTATCAGCTTTGTTATTGATTTTCACAAAGATCCTTGGAGTATTATTGCTACCTCTCATACTCTTTTATTTATATAATAGAAAAAGTAACTTTTTGTTAGCTATACTGTTGTTATACTTAGCCGCACTTAGTACTTTATGTGTGCATTGCTATTTATTAGCATTAGCAATAACAATATTACTAGTATGGTTATACTAAATATCATAAAGGGACGCAGGAGTATAAGGAGATATAAGATACAAGATATACCTTATGAAAAGATCCTAGAGATTTTGGAAGCTGGAATTTGGGCACCTTCATCTGGAAATTTGCAAAATTGGTATTTTATAGTTGTTAAGGATCCTAAAAAAAGGAAACAATTAGCAGAGGCCAGTATGGGGCAAGGGTTTGTCTATGAAGCCCCAGTTGTAATTGTGGTATGTTCTGATACCAAAAAAGTTGAATATTTCTATGGGAGCCGCGGTAAGTTCTATGCAATACAGAATGTAGCGGCTGCAATACAGAACATTCTTCTAGAAGCGTGGTCTGAAGGTATTGGGACCTGTTGGATAGGGGCTTTCGATGAAAAAAGAGTTAAAGAGATACTAGAGATTCCTAAGGATATAGAAGTTCACGCACTGGTAACTTTAGGTTATCCAGATGAGAGTCCCTCATCAGACAGACAACCTTTAAGAGAGAAGGTGTTCTTTGAAAGATGGGGAAACAGAGTTTATATACCAAAGTTATATCCATTATTAGAAAAACTAGAAGATCTCAATTGGAAATTCAAAGATTTGAGGAATAGATTAAAGAAGCAATAAATAAAAGTTATAGACCCAACTCCTCTAGCTTCTCTTTTGCTGGTTTAAGTTGAGGTATAACTTTATCTATTAGAGATGCAATAGCTCTAGCTACGAATGGTGCATAAACCCAGATTGCAATGTCGTTAGTTGCATGTACTTCTTTATCATCAAAGAGCATTAACATAACTTCCTCTTTGTCAACTATTATTACTCTTCCTCTAAGGTCTCCCGCATCATATATTTCTGCAACTTCAAGCATATCACGCACATATCTTGCATTGGCCTCGTTTATTGGTGTAATGACTTTTATTTTTACTCCTCTATCCTTTAACTCTAAGAATAAGTTCTTAAAAGTATCAATTTTCCTAATAAAAGCTGTATCTGTTGTCATTATGTATATATCCTCTTCAGCACCTTTGAACATCGTCTCCAAATGTCCATATATATTGTGCCTTCCTCTTATGGCTCCAGATTTTTCTGTGATATCTAGTATCTTCACGCCTGATTGATGTATTGTCTCCAACTCTTGTATAATTTCTGACTGCTTAAGATCTTCTAATAATTTCAGCTTATACTTCATTTCTTCTTCATATTTCTTTCTTAATCTAGCTAAAATATCTTTTGGAGGTACTGCAATATATTTAATAGGTTTTCCTAATTTTGCAATAACAAAACCTTTTTTCTCTAATGATTCTAATACATCATATGTTCTGGATCTTGGAACTTCTGCTAAATCGGAAATTTCACCAGCTGTAGCAACCCCTTTAGCTAATAAAGCTAACCAAACCTTTGCCTCATAAGTATTTAATCCAAAAATCTGTTTTACTTTAGTGATTAAATCTTCTCTTATTACCATTGAATAATAACTGTTTAAAAATATATAAAAATCTTCTTATTTTGCTTTGAACAATAACTATTCGATAATTTTTGTTGTTAAACTCTAAAAGAAATGTTAAAATATCTTACATCCCATGCTGTTTTGCGTACAGTTGTTTCACTCGATCTAATGTGTCTATTTCATTCGGTGAACGATCAGGCCTTAACCTTATCATTCTAGGAAATCTTAGTGCGAATCCCGAGGAGTACTTTGGAGATTTCTGAATCTCGTCATATAGAACTTCTATTACAATTTTCGGTTTTATGAACACTCTTTTACCTTCTTGCTTATATATATATGGTTTTAAGATCTCTGTCAAATCACTAAAAGTTATATCTTCTGGAGATTCCTTTTTTTCTTTAATACCACTTCCAACTTCTCCTATTTCTAAAAACTCCCCGGTTTCTGGATCTTTAACTGCAACAACAAAGGAAGTTAGCCACCCAGCTCTTTTTCCTTCTCCCCACTCAGCGCCAACTATAACAACATCTAATGTTTCCTTAACCGGTTTGAGTTTTACCATATACCCAACCCTTCTTCCAGGCCTGTATGGTGCGCTCAGATTTTTAAACACTACACCTTCAAGACCTTTGCTAATAGCTTTCTCAAAGAATTTTTGCGCTTCTTTATCATCAGATGTAATTATTTTTTTGGCTAATAGGACTTTTCCTTCCTTTTCATTAACTATACTCTCAAGAAGTTCTCTTCTATCCCTAAATGGGGTTTTGAATAAAATCTGGCCATCATAGTATACTATATCGAAAAGGTGGGCCTCTACCGGGATTTCTTTCACCGTCTTTTCAATTTCATACTTTCTCTTGATTCTATGAGATATTTTCTGAAATGGTAAAAATTTACCTGTCTCTTTATCGTATCCAACAATCTCTCCTTCGATTATAAAATCTCTATCGGGTAAACACTCTTTTATATACTCAACAACATCTGGAAATTGTTTTGTGACGTCTTCTAGCCTTCTAGTCCATAGCCATATTTTCTCCCCTTTTTTGTGAATCTGTACTCTAAACCCGTCATATTTATATTCAACTTCCGCCGGCCTTCCAACAATCTCAAAAGCTTCTGAGACACTATCTACCTTTACAGCTAACATTACCCGTATAGGAGTTCCAACTTCTGGTTTTACATCTTCTAAAGCGTGTTTCCCCCCTTTTCTTATTATTAAGATAACTTTTCCAAAGTCGTGTAGTATTGAGTATGCATACTCTACTAGGTCTAATGGTAATCCATATGCTTCTGCTATTGCTTCCATCATTATTCCCTCACCCACACCTATTCTCAAATCTTCTAAGACAGTTCTAACAATATATTTGGCCTCCAAGGGCCCCGCGTGTATTAATAAATCTACCAATAATTTAACTTTTTTATCTATTGCGCCCTCTCCTTCTAATTCCCCAATTTTTCTTAATGTGCGAAAAACTTCTTCTATAGTTAGAGTCTTTTTGAAAAGTGGTCTTTGTCTTTTCTGTTCTGTAAGCTCTTCGGCAACTATGCCAAGATCCCCGTACATCACGAACATCTTTTCTACAACGTTTCTATTAACCCCTGTTGCAAGAGCGATCGCACGTATAGCTAATTTTTCACCAATACTAACTTTGTTTTTTTCCCATGGATAAAACACCGTTCCTAGAATTAATAGACAAACTTTTTGTAGATGGTTATCTGGAATGTCTTTTAAAAAGCGAGCTAAAATTCCAACCTTTATACTCTTTTCAGAGAAAGCTTCGAGTCGTTTATAAAGTTGAGCAAGTTTTAAATATTCCATACAAGTATAAAAATGTATTGAAAAACAAAAAATTTAGACTGTGAGTAAATCTATTCCGAGTTCTTTGTATGTAACAGCAACTGGTTCATATTTTCCTTCTTTCCATCTAGACAATATGTATGGGCTCTTTACCCCAGATACTATAACTGTTGCTTTTATTTTACCTTTTAACTTTTCATTAACTCTTGCTCCTACTATGGTTAATGAATCCGCACCAAGATGTTGTTGTACATATTCTGATACTTCATTAACTTCATTCAATGTCATATCTGGACCACCCTCAACATGAATTAGTGCTCCTGCAGCATTTTCATACTCTACTTCCAATAACGGTAGCTCTAATGCTCTCTTAGCAGCTTCTTTTGCTCTATTTTCTGAGTCAGATACACCTATTCCAACAATTGACGCTCCCCCTCCTACGGATAATACTGTTTTTACATCCGCGAAATCTAAGTTAATGTATGAAGTTGTTGCTATAGTCTCAACTATTCCTTTAACCATCTGACCAATTATATTGTTTGCAAATCCGAAAGCCTGTTGTAATGGTAAGTTACCAGCATATTGTAGTATTTTATTGTTATCTATTAGAATCACATTATCAACATATTTTCTTAGCTCTATTAGACCTTGCTCGGCTTTTTCTCTCCTTATAATTCCCTCAGAGTTAAATGGTAGTGTTGCAACTGCAATAACTAATGGTACACCTACATCCTTAGCCACTTTTGCAACTACTGGAGCAGCACCAGTACCAGTTCCTCCACCCAATCCGAGTAAAATCCATAACATATCTGCTCCTTCTAATACCTGTTTTATTAAGTTCTGACTAGCTCTCGCAGCTTCTATACCTATTTCTGGCCGCCCACCAGCCCCTAAACCTTTTGTAACATCTTTACCTAATAGTATTTTCTTGTGTGCTCTAATTGTCTTCAAATGAGCATAATCTGTATTCATAGCAATCAACTCAGCACCTTGTATATCCATTTTATATAACCAATCTACCATATTAGAACCTGCACCACCCACACCTACTATTTTAATTGTTGGTAACAAATTGAGTTCTTCACCAGGTTCTACACCAAGTATTTCGTCCTCAGTCCTATCCATCTCCATGTAAACACATTGCTTTGCTTATATTATAAACATTAGTAGAATATCACTTCCTATTCAATTTTTTTGTTTTTGGTATAAATACAGAAATTTTATAGTCCAACCATACTAAAACACAGATAATTTCCAGGATATTTTGTATCCTCACTGTTTTTCCCCAATTAGTATGGCGATAATAATTTAATATCCTCAGATAATTTTATATATGCTTATTATATATGTAACCACTATACCTTAGTGTATGCAAGATACCATATATATGTAATAACCTTAAATAGTATTTGCTAACTTGTTACTATCTATCTTTTCTCCATTAACCTATAACCATCTTCATCTAGGGCACTCCCTGATGAAGTCTGTGTACGGACAGAGCGGAAGAACTTCTCAAGGTGGATGAATATTACTGTTTATTTTCTAAATAATTTTGAGGAGAGAGTAGTAAGGATAAAAACTAGTTATATAGTATGAGAAACACGTATTATATTAATTACTTTATTTTAGCCGCATCATAACACCTTTTTTTAATTTTTAATTTTAGCATACCTTGTTAAAAGTTAAATCGATTTAAAACTTACATCGACAGGAATATTATGGAGTATGGGAGAAAGGTCAGATTATTACTTAGAGATGGGCGCAGTTTTGAAGGTACTTTTATCCCATCTCCCAATGAAGACACGATTATTCTTAAACTGAATAATGGATATAATATTGGGTTTCAAAAAGATCATATAAAGGATATAATACCATTGGAAGAAAAGGTAGAAGTTGCAAAATTTCCAAGGAGAAAACCAATATACAGAGAGGGGTTAAAAGGAGTGTCAATAATCGTGACTGGAGGTACTATAATGTCTAGGGTAGATTATAGAACAGGTGGTGTTCATATGTTCCTCGATCCATATGAACTTTTATATGAGATACCAGAATTAGAAGATATAGCAGTGATTAACAATATATTAAACCCATTTTCGATTGCTTCCGAAGATATTACCCCAAAAGAATGGGTAAAAATTGCTGAAATAGTTGCTAAAGAACTGAACTCTGGATCAGATGGAGTAATAATTCCTCATGGAACTGATACAATGCATTATACGTCCGCTGCTTTGTCTTTTATGTTAAGAGACTTAGGTAAACCAGTTGCATTGGTTGGCGCCCAAAGATCTTCGGATAGAGGATCCTCTGATGCTTTTATGAATATGATTTGTGCCACTATTTATGCTACATCTAATATTGCAGAAGTTTCAGTTGTTATGCATGGATATATTTCTGATGAATTTTGCTATGCACACAGAGGGACAAGAGTCAGAAAAATGCATACAGAAAGAAGAGATGCTTTTCAATCAATAAATGATTTACCATTAGCGAAGATCTATCCATCCGGAAAAATAGAGATCGTTAACAAGAACTATAGGAGAAGAAATGATGGAGAGGTACTTTTAGATACGAAGATATATGAAAAAGTAGCTCTTGTAAAGGTATATCCTGGATCAGATCCTGAAATAATAGATTTCTTCGTAGATAAGGGTTATAAGGGGATAGTAATAGAAGGTACAGGTTTTGGTCATGCTCCAACCGAAACATTACATAGAGAAAAATCGTGGTTCCCTCATATAGAAAGAGCAGTGGAGGAAGGAATTATTGTTTGTATGACATCTCAAACTATATTTGGAAGAACAAATTCTTTTGTATATTCCAATGCTAGAAGATTGTATAATTTAGGAGTAATTCACTGCGAAGATATGTTACCAGAAGTCGCATACGTTAAATTAATGTGGGTTTTAGGTCATACAGAAAACTATGAGGAG
Source organism: Nanobdellota archaeon (assembly GCA_020697515.1). Taxonomy (GTDB): domain Archaea; phylum Nanobdellota; class Nanobdellia; order Nanobdellales; family Nanobdellaceae; genus JAIXNB01. The sequence continues at coordinate 7,184 of JAIXNB010000045.1, read as the reverse complement.
GTGAAAAATCTAATGTTAACACCACTAGCCGGAGAAATAAAACCAAGAAGCTTGGAAGAGGAATTTATAAACTCCGGGCTAAAAGAAAAATATTACTGACCTCCTCTTCGCCCTAAAGGGCGAGGCTTTCAGTTGTAATACTGTTTTAAACCGGCAACTATTATTCTAACTTCATTTCCTAAATCTACTTTTAAAACATACAGTTTGTCTGCATTTGGATGGTCTTCTACAGAGATTATTTTACCAATCCTCACCTCCACCTTCTCCAGATAATCCAACAATATTTCCTCAGCTATTTATTTTTCTGAATACAAATTAATTTATATTGTTTGATAATTTCATATGTAATGGAACCAGTTAAAGATTTGAATATACATAACGATATCAGGGTAAAAGAATTATTAAAACAGTTTAAGAACATTGGAGGTTTTCAGGCTCAAGAACTTTATAGAGCCTACGAAATTCTAGAAGAGATGTTCAATGATAAAGAAATTATTAGAGTCCTAAGCTTTCCTGCGGATATTGTAGCAACAGGTACAAGAGGGATACTTAGAGATTTGGTTAAAAATAAAATGTTTGATTTGATTATAACTACTTGTGGTACTTTAGATCATGATTTAGCAAGATTAGAAAGGAGCTATCATTTAGGATACTTTGAGGCTGATGATATATATCTGAAGAATGAGGGAGTGATGAGACTAGGAAATGTTTTTATCCCAGAAGATAACTATGGACCCGCTATAGAAAATGTGTTGCAACCCATCTTGAAAGATATTTACACAAAACTTAAAGAGAAAAGTTATTATTATATCATATGTCCGGTTTGTGGTGAGAAAATATTTGATAGAGAGAAAGAAGGTTTGATCGTTAAACTGGAAAATCATCTGAAAACGCATAGCAAAGATTTGTCTGAGCTGAACTTCAAGATAGATGAAGAAAATAAAAAAATTATTGGTACGTACGAGTTAATTTGGGAGATTGGGAGAAGATTAGAGTCTCATCCTAAGAAAGAAGAAAGTATAATCTACTGGAGCTATAAAAATAAAATACCCATGATAGTACCAGGGATTACGGATGGTGCTGTAGGGACACAAATCCTAATGTTCAAAACAGAACATCCTGATTTCGAAGTATCCGTATGGAGTGATGAACTATTTTTATCAAAATTATTCTTCGGAGAAAGACGTATTGGATCTCTAATGCTTGGGGGAGGGATATCTAAGCACCATGTAATTTGGTGGGCGCAATTTTCAGGTGGTTTAGAATATGCAGTGTATATAACTTCTGCTGTAGAGTTGGATGGATCTTTGTCTGGGGCTAAGACCAGAGAAGCGATATCTTGGGGAAAAATTAAAAAAGAAGCCAAACATGTAACAGTTTGGGGTGATATAACAATCATTTTGCCTATACTTATAGCCCCATTCCTATGAATTCTCCCTTATTTATAGTTTTATAAAGACAATGCATGAAGAACACACTAAGATTTTTATCTTCTACTCTTTGATTTCTGTTTTAACGAAAAATTTATTCAACTTGATAGATATAAACCATATCTTGTGAATAGAGATTATGGTTACAAATGATAAAGATATTCCAAAGAGAGCTTATGGCGAGTTGATGTACTATCTGGAGAGGGAATATAGAAAGCTGGAAATAGTTTTCAGTAAAGTTCATTTCATAGGAAATCAAAAGGATGTATGGATATTAATTTTATCTTACTGGGAAGATTGCAAGCATTTTTATAATAAAAACGACTATATCAAGGCATTTGAGCTTGTGAACTATATTTGGGGCATGTTAGATATTCTTGCAAACCTTGATTTGCTAGAGATACCAAGAGATGTAAAAAAGTGGTTTAAGATAGAACAGAATAACTAAAACTCTGGTTCAAGACTCAGGCGAAACCTCCCTCATCATTACTCTGCGCACTACGGACTTCATCATCTAAATAAAAATTAGATTTTTCAAAATATATTATAGTTTTATAATTTATAATTATCTTTATATCTTATGCTAAAAACAAAGTTAATTAGTTTTTATAAGAGAAATCCAGAAGTTCTTGGAGATATGATAAAAGTTGCTCAAAATAGAGAAATTGGATACATGTTTGAAGATGGTACTTTTGGCAAAAGACCTTATATTTTAGAGAATGAAGGAGATATTTTTGAACTAATAAAAAAAGGGGCGGTTTCTTTTCATATGTCTGTTGAACGTTGGTTAAATCCACTAGAACTTAGTACAAAGCTCAAAAAAACACAGCTAAATGAATTAAGGCTAGGTTGGGATCTTATTATAGATCTAGACTCAAAAAACTTTAATATAGCTCGTTATACTGCAAAACTTATTATAGATCTCTTAACAGGTAAAGAAATCCATCCTATTTACATAAAGTACTCTGGGGGTAAAGGATTCCATATTGCAGTTCCATGGGAATTGTTCCCAAAAGAAGTAACAGTACCTAAAGGAGATGAACTTATAAAAGAGGACACTAAAAACTTATTTCCGGAATTAGCCAGAACATTAGCATCATATATTGCTTATAAAATAGAAGAGGATCTAAAGAAATTTATAGAAAGAAATTGGGACATTAATGAAATAATAAATGAATATAATTTAAATATACTACCTGAGCAGCTATCACCTTTTCATCTAATTGAAATAGATACTATACTCATATCATCCAGGCATTTATTCAGAATGCCTTACTCCATTAATGAGAAAACTGGTAGAATATCTATTCCAATAGATCCCAAAGACACAGATACATTCAATCCAGAAATAGCAGATATAGATTACTATGTCTATGAAGGCATACCATTTCTTACAGAAGAAGTAGATCAAGAACCTAGATTAGAAAAGCTAATTTATACTGCTATTAAGTGGGAGGCAGTGAATAAAATAGAAAAAGAGAGAATTCGCGCTACTCAGCTAAAAATCTCAGTAGAGGAAGAAGTAGCCAAAGATTTGCAAAGGACTAAGATAAAATTTAAAGGAAAAGTTCCAGAGAAATATTTTCCGCCATGCATCAAAAACATTTTGAATGGTATTGAAGATGGTAGAAAAAGAGCGCTATTTATTCTAATTAACTTTTTAATAAACCTTGAATGGTCTTGGAAAGAAATAGAAGCATTGTTATGGAAGTGGAACGATAAAAATCCGAATCCTTTAAGGGAAAGATACATAGAATATCAATTGCAGTGGCACAAAGAAAAATATGGTAAGGGACTCAGATATCTACCTCCTAACTGTTCTAATGCAGGGTATTACAAGGATATGGGTGTATGTAACCCGGATGAAATTTGTAAATTAATAAAAAATCCTATTTCATACCCACTTAAGAGATTTAAGATAGAGAGAAATAAAAATTTAGATACTGGTTGAGATCTGGAAAAATATTGTATTCAGAGTTTTGGTCCCTCTTCATATGTCTGTTTTTTCGTCCGTCATCATCAGTACTTAAAGGAATCTTCATTTTTCTGTCTGGATCGCTATCATCATATAAATATTGATGGTAGAAATATCAATTTAAATTTCACTCAATATCTCCAAATTTTCCTCTTAATGGCACGAATAAAACGTCCATTAGTATTTCTTTTTCTAACTTTCCACTCACTTTTTTAATCTTGGCTAATTTTTGATCCCATACCGGTCCTATTGGCGCTACTATTACTCCATTATCCTTTAGTTGCCATATCCATGGATTTGGGACTCTAGTACAGCTTGCATGCGAGATTACCCTATCATACGGAGCTTCTTGAGAATATCCTAAAGAACCATCCCCTAAAATAAGCTTTATATTATTAGGGATAATTTTTTTGTTTATTAAATAATTTAGTCTTTCTTTAGCAAATGAATAAGCATCTTCATCCATTTCTACAGATATGACCCTACCATTTGGCCCGACTAAGTAAGATAATATTGCTGTAGAAAAACCAGATCCAGTTCCTATTTCCAAAATTTTTAACCCTGGTTTAATTTCCAAAGCATCTATCATAGTTGCGAGAACACTTGGTTGAGATATTGTAACTCCTTCTTTTATAGGAATTACTTCATCATTATATGCAAAATTCTTATATTCCTCTGGAACAAACCATTCTCTCTTTATAACTTTAAAGGCTTCTATAACATTGTTTGAAATTCCTAAAGTTCTTAAATATTTAATAAAATCTTGTAAGCTTTTCATATTCAAATACATGTTTTAAGTTATTTATTTTGATTTTTAATTCTTCTACACGAACGACTCCAAGCATCTTTAAAGATCACTCGCCTGGATTTATTATTTATAATTAACCCTCTAATAATGAAATAGTCGCATAAATATCTTATATACTCTCTCTTTTATTTCTGTCTGTTAATATTGGTACTTCCTAGAGATTCTCCTGTTGGTATTTTCCTTATCTCGTAGATGTCATATACACTCCTTATTCTCAATTTTTCTGACCTCCTCTCCGTCTTGAAGAGAGAAGTTTTCAGTTGTAAATAGTGAATAAATTCTAATTTTTTCCATATGGTTTTTAAATAAAAACAGATGTTTTAAAATAATGCCTAAAGAGAGGATTTTGGAAGGTATAAAATTTAAGTATTCTGGCTTAATAGATTTTAAGGTATTCTATAAAGCGATAAAAGACTTTTGGGATAGTAAAGGATTTGATTATATTGAAAAGAAGCATGAAGAAAAAGTAAAGGAAGATGGTAGCAGAGATGTGAAATTTGAATGGTATTGCGAGAAAAGAGTCGCAGACTATGCGGTGTATATCTATGAAATTGAAGTAGAAGCAGAAGGTTTGAAACTAGTGGATGTGGATGGTAGGAAAATGGAACATGTTGATAGCCTTTCTGTAAACCTCAATGGAGATTTGGAGTTTGATTATGAGAGATTTTTTGGGGATAAACCATTTAATATATTCCTGAGAGCTCTATATGAGAAGTATATCGTTGGTAGTGAAATTAAGGAACATAAAAATAAAGTTGCTAAGATAGGTTTAGAATTTATAGACATGTTAAAAGACCTGACAGCATCTTATAAAGTCTGATGAGTCGAAAAGAGATATATAAAACAAAATTGAAGTTTAGTGGAAAATTTAATATTAATTCATTGTACGAAGGATTATACTATTCCCTAAATAAGAGAGGATGGAGTGGTATACCTGGGGGAGATTATTATGAGACTTATTATTACCACAAAGTTACCCCGGATGGTTTGCTCTTTATAGAGATAAATTGGGAGGGTAAAAAGGTTTTTTGGGATGATGAAGTAACAATAATATGGTACATTACATTAACAATGAGAGTTAGCGCATATAATATAAGAGCACAATCTGGATCTGTAGAAATAGAATTTAAAACAGAACACGAAATAAAAGAACCAGAGGAACCACGTCCTAACACAAAAATCGAAAAAATACTAGTTAAATACTTTAAAATACACCCATCTTGGCTTAAAAAGACATGGTCTAGTGTTAGGTCGCAACCAGTTAGCTTGTCTGGAAAATATCTATATGCGGAATCTGAGGAGATCAAGCAAGAAATAATAAAGATGCTAAACGCTATATCTCTTCCATAAAATAATATTTTTTAACCTGCAAACTGGAAATCACAACTACAGAAAATTTTAGTTCTTACCTGTAATGATAATAGAACAATATCCTAAAAATATTACTCAAAATAAAAAGGAGTATCAAAATTTATACTTAGAGATTTTATTTTTAGCTCCTTAAGCAAATCATTAGTGGATATCCTTACTCCTAGCTTTTTTGAAATTCTAAATAGATTTCGTAAGTCCCTTAATAAAAGTTCCTTAGATGCTTCCGTATCTAGTGGTATTGCCTGGGAGACATCAATGATAAACAAATTATTTTTATATACTAATATATTATACTCTGAGAAATCGCCATGAACTAAGTTAGCCTTATATAACATTCTTTTATACTCTTTAAGGATTTTCCAAAAAAAATCTTCCTTATTTATATTATCTAATACATCATGTAAGCTTGGAGCTGGATTCTTGTCCCCGATCCACTCCATTATAAGAATATTTCCTTTGAATGCAACTGGCATAGGAACATTAACCAAATTTTTATACAATCTGTTTAAGTTGCCGTATTCCTTTTTAACCCATGTGTAGACTATCCCTATCCTGGTTCTAGGAAATTTGTGGAATCGTGGATCCATTAACAAGTACTTATAATGGTCGTGATAACTTATGTTCATTACCTTATAAATTTTTACAGCTACCGCCCCCCACTCGCTATCTCCCTTAAAAACAACAGCTTCCTTCCCCTCTGAAATTGGGGTGAGATCCTCTTTGATGTATCCTGCCTTTTCTAACTGATTGAGATTTTTAAAAGTTTGTAAATCGAATACTTTGGCATATACTTTCCAGATTTCCTTATACTTCATTTACCAATTAGTAGAAGCCAGTTCCTCGTTCCAGGCCCAAAACCCAAAATAAATATTACTAGGTATATATATTTTTTTAGTTCCATTTCATTTACAAATCTCTCTATTAAATAAACTACTACAAGGGTTGTTGCCACTTTCGTTATAAAAAACACTTCTGGACTGATATTGACTAGTATAGAAGAGACCACATGTTCTTCAGAAAAACCATGCTTTATTGCAATGTAGGAAGATAGAGCATCTATTAACTCTCCGTAGATTGCTAGGAAATAAAATGGTATGTTCTTTATGAAAAATAAAACCAATGGGAGTAGCAATAAAATATATATTACCAATATGTGGAGATTGGTCAAATACATTTTGAGTCCACAAAGGAACGAGATAACCATAAATATTATTCCAGAATAAAACACGTACTTCTGATAATTAGGTATAGCCAGTTTTTTTAGTATTAAGAATGGTATCATCCAAAGACCTAGAGAAATGAACCAAACTCCTGGAGTTACTGTGATTAAGGACGGTTGTAATAATCCATAGTCTACCTGAACTCTTATGAGAATTCCCAATAGTATGTATGGTATTGTAGATAGAACAAAAGTTTTATCTATAGATATTTCTAAGCGTTTTATGTATATATAAATTAAGTAGCTTAAGACTATAAATAGTACAGAATAAGCTATTGTATTTACAGCATTATATTTTCCATAGTATTGGATAGGGTGTAGAAAATATTTCTCTAAAAAATTCACCTTCTGTAGTATAAAAACTGCTCGAGCATTTGTATT
>JAIXNB010000044.1 GCA_020697515.1 Nanobdellota archaeon | reverse complement strand
TAGATCTACGGGGCAAAATTATAGATGTTAAAAACAATATAGATATTGATAATTGGGAAAATGACATGGAACAAAGTTAATATTTTATAACATTAGCAAATAACTAAATGAATAAAAATCTGTTGCAAAGATTAATTTTAATAGTTACTTTAGGATCTATCATATATCATAGTCCAGTATTTTCCCAATATATTCCAGCACCTTCGATAATTGTAGACAACACTAAATGTTATATAATTAGTGGAGAGTCTAACGAGGAATATACATGTATAACATATTTGGATACACCGTGTTATTACGATATGATCATACGGGACTCTAGGAACATAAAAATAAATTGTCATTTTAACAGTATTTTAGTGTATAATTCGAAAAATATACATATCATCGGTTCTGGTAATGTAGTTTTATGGAACTCCTCAGCATCTTGTCAGATAACTGGTAGTAGTACTGCATTCCCCGGAAAGTTTGCATATCTCTATTGCTTACCTATAGGAGTATCAGCAGTTATAATCGCAGATGATATCCCTCTTGGAGCTCTCGGTAATATAACAGTATTCTTATATACTAATAGACGTTTATCTAATGTCCTGGTGACTCTTGAGTCGTCCTGTATAGCAATGATCAAACCATATTATACTGACCTACTATCAGAATTCATTGGGCCAAATGTATTATTCCCTCTACTGAAAAAAGGTCAAGTCGCCATAATAAGGTATTATTATGTCCCTCAACATGGAAAAAACTGTACACTATCTTTAGTTGTTAAAGAGAATGTTGATCGGAGCTTAATACAAAAAATACACAAAGTTAATGTGAGTGGAGAATCTTATATAGGATCCCGAGTAATAAACTCAGACGAATCTTTACACCTGCTTGTCATAACTTTATTAGCTATAATACTATTTCTTGCAATATTATAGGTTGATAATAAGTGGTTTATTGTGGATATAAAATGATACATTGATTGCTTCTGCATTATCTATTTTTGCGTTCCATATTTTAGCGTTATGAGCGTGTCCATGAATAATTACCCTAATATTACTACATTTTAATAATAAGTTCTCCATTTTACGAGAACACAAAACACTTGCCGGGGCGGGGTCCCCAAAAACTGTCTTACAGGTGGGAGCGTAATGTGATAGAAATATTATAGGTTTATCATCCAGTGTTTTTAATAATCTCTCTATACTTTTGAATCTAATTCTCCAGAGTTCTAGTATGTTAGGTATGTTCTTCCTCATCCATGGAGTAGGGAGATCCAAAATACCTTCTGTCCCTATAAGATAATAATCCCCTAAATCTACATAAGAGTCATCAATCCAGTTCATAAATTCGTACTCCTTCTTATACATGTTCCTATATTCTATGTATTCGTTATTTCCAAAGACAGAATATATTTTTGAATTAGGAAAAAATGATCTAATAATAGTATACACTTTTTTTAAATAAAAATGTTGATTTTTATCTATTATATCTCCCGCCAAAAGTATATAATCTGGTTCTTCCTCTATATTCACCAGACTAACTTCAAAGTCCTTTAATCTTAATGGTGCATGAATATCACTAGATGTAACAATAAGCATATTAATAAATCCATTGATAAAAATTTATATGGAAATAAAAATTGAAATATTAAGACCAGTAAACCCTGCTGGAATAAGCTTTATAAGATATGTATATGGGGCGGTCGCTGCGAGAAACAGGAAAATTATAGAAAATTACAAAAGAGAGTTCACAAAACTGACCACAAGATTTGGGTACAGGATTGAGGAAGTTATAGGTTCGGGTAAGATGATAACCGGTAAAATAGTATTAGAGACTGAAGAGGATGGAAAGCCAATAAAAATATATTCAAAGGAGATAGAAATCTGGGAGCCTATAAAAAAAGTTAACGAAAAAATAGAAGTAACCCTATGAATAGATTAATAAAGGACCTTGAGAACCATGATAGAAATTTGAATAAAGAAGAACTATATCTTGTCAGAAAGCTGCAGGATGAACTAACGCAACTTATAAAAGATCTAGACGATTTAAAAAAGACTTTAAAGGAATTAGAAAGTATAAATCTCTATGAAATACTTAAAACTGATTTACCAAGGGATAAGGAATTAGAGGTGTTAAAAAGAGTATTTGATGAATATGGAGAGATAACAAAAAGAATGGTATCTATAGCAAAACATCTAATTGATCTAAAAATAAGGATAGATTCTGAACTTATATAATAGTTGAAATGAATATATTTGTATTTTTCTTGACTTTATATATTTTTCCAAAAAACTTTTCACATACCCATATATTAGTTTCTAGATGTCCAGTTAAAGCGTAGGTTGTATATCTTCCACCCACTAACCCCAAATATGGTACCAAATTATCTGCTAGATGTTCGTCTATAGAAACTTTACTTTCTATAACTTGTCTCAACTTCATTGCAGCTTTCATTCCAACTAACTCAGCTGGTTTTCCTTTTTCCCCCACTGCATCTGCACCAAAGATTCTGTTATCAGACTTTGCGACAATCGTAATAACTGCCCCAGGTGATAGAGTGTCAACATATTCTATATTTTTGTATATTTTTACATCTAAATCCTCTAAATTGTTTATGGCAGATTCTAGCATTCTCTCTGCAACTTCCCTAACTTTAATAGACGTACTAGCCACTGAATATACATATATTTCATTAATGTTATTATCTAACAAATCGTAGGGTTCAACATCATTCCTTATAGTTTCAACAAATTTATCCATAGATTCGTAATTGTCTACAGAGTACCTAGGAGATATCTTTATTATAATCTCTCCACCACCTTTTGGATAAAAACCTCTTCTACGTAGTTTAAGATCAATATTTGCAAATTTTTCTAAGTATGGTAGAATAACATATCTGAAGTAATCTAAACTGGGGCTAAACCTAACATCAGTTCCTCCAGTAATTTTTATTGATACCTTATCATCTGCGAAAAGAATAGGTAAAATAACTGCCTGTAAAAGTAAAGTAATGGATCCTGCAGTTCCAATGTTCTCAAAATATTTCCCACCTTTTATTCTTTCAGGAACAAATTCTATTTCAGTAGATTTTACATAAAGCCCTCTAGTTTTAGCATTGGTAATTTTAGATAACAACTTTATCGCGTGTAGATGTTGCGCTTTTAAACCAGAGGGAGTTCTATTTTTTCTTATATTTATAACTCTAATAGGGACTTTATATAAGCTGGATAAGGCAACAGATGTTCTTAGAATTTGACCCCCTCCTTCTCCATAACTTCCATCTATTAGTAACATTAAATTCTAATATAAGTTTAAGATCTTTAAATTGTGAAATTATTTTTACTATGATTACTGACATATAGTTAAATTTTAACTATTTCGATAATTTTAAACTCTTAAAGTTACAAAGTATTGATAAATTATAAGTTTAATATTAACAATGGTTGTTATTAATGTACTAGTATGGAATAAAATCGGAATAGGAGAATTTAGAAAAATAAATGACTCTTCTAAAAATAATTTTGGGTTTTTAATAAGGAAAAAGAAAAGGATAATAGATAATATAAATAAAGATAAAAAACAATCTTGCAAACATTGAAAGATTTGCCTAAAAGTAAGAGGCAATTGGAAATTCTTTTATCTAAATTGGAAGGTTTTAAAAACCCAAAGATTAACTTAGAACAGTATGAAACAGACCCAAATTTGGCAGCGGAGATTCTTTGGACAGCATATATGTATGGGGATATATACAATAAGGTAGTAGTTGATTTAGGCGCTGGGACTGGCATATTGGGGATAGGTGCTTTATTATTGGGAGCAAAAAAAGTATATTTAGTAGAAATCGATGAAGATGCTATTAATATTCTTAGGAAAAATCTCAATATTGTAAGAAGGTCTGCATCTATTAATAGTAAGGATGTAGTTCTTTTAAATTTGGATGTAACAAAATTTGAAGGTGTTGCAAATACTGTTTTGATGAATCCTCCTTTCGGAGTGCAAAGCAAAGTTACAATATTTGATAACTTTGTGGATAAAGCTTGCAGAATCTCAGATGTTGTTTATATGATATTTGATAAAACAAAAAAGAATAGAATCTCAACTATACTATCTGAGAATGGTTTTGAGATAAACTTCATAAAAAGAGGAAGATTGTTATTAAAGAAAAAATATTGGTTTCATGAGAAGAATAATTATTGTCTTGATGTGTTATGGATTAGAGCGAAAAGAAAATTATCTATGTTTTACTACACTGCTCTACCTAAAAATCGTTAAGATGCATACTATATCCAATAATTATGATAGTGTAGTATCAGGCCCCAGTAGTCTCTTCACTCCTCTGCAGCGGCGCGTTCTCATCAATCCCCTATATATTTGAGATGTTAAAAAATTCAAAATTTATCCTAAGTTTAAATAAACTCTAATAGATTTTTTTGTTTTGCGTCTCTTATGGTCTTCCAAGACTTTCTAATATAATTTTGTAGTTCTTTATAATATTTGCTAATAGCCTCTCTAGTCTTAGGATCTGAAGGATAACCAGAACCGAAATCAATACCAGTTAGTTTTTTTATTTTTTGAATTTCTCTATCTCTAATAACTTTTGCAACAATACTGGAGGCGGAGACCACAGGATATTTAGAATCCGCCTTATTCTCAGCTACTATTTTAATGTTTCTATTATTTATTTTTGAAAAAATATATTCTGTAACCATTTTTGTATTTCTTGATGGAGAATCAATGTAAACTATATCAGGTTGTAACCCGTTTATAATATCTGCCATAATTTCAAACTCAAGTATATTCAACTTGTTTCCAAATACATACTCATCTATTTTCTGTGGAGAGATAATTTTGATTAAATACTTATCTGATATTTTTAATATACTATTATAAATATTTTCTCTTTCTTTAAAATTTAGTTGTTTGGAATCTTTCACCCCCAATTCCTCCAGTAATTTTAACTTTGTGTTTTGTACAGCAATTCCTACTATCACCATTGGACCTATTACTGGGCCCCTCCCTGCTTCATCAATTCCCGCAATTAACATGTTTACTCTTTCGACTTACTTTTCCATTTTTTGGGATAAAATCCCTTCTTTAAAAATACTCTTTCAATATCTACTGCAATACCTCTATCCGCCTCCATTATTTCACTAGAAGACATTAATGATTTACCTATCCCGACTAGTTCATTTTTTAAGGTGAATATGGCTACCCAATCTCCCTGATTTATATTTGAATATAATTTTGATATACCTCTAACAGTTAGATTTGCACCATGTACCAAGGCCTCTACAGCTGTATCCACTACCCAGATTTTTTTCCAATGTTCAGCAGCAACTTCAGGAGGCAAAAATACTTTTCTTAGGTATTTTTCATTCTCTTCATTTTTCCAAAACCATAAGGCATCAACAACATCTTGCAGAGTTACTAATGGATACTTATTTGAATCTTCTTCTAAAGCACCTACTCTAGTCCTTCTTAATTGCTGCATATGTGCCCCAATCCCTAATTCTCTGCCGATGTCATGGATTAATTTCCTTATATAAACCCCTGCCTCTGTTGAAATTCTTAATAACCAATCTTTACCATCTATTTCTAAAACTTTTATACAGTATACTTTTTTCTTTCTTGGTCTCTTTTTAACTGCAGATTTTAAAGGTGGTTTTTGAATTATTTCTCCCTCAAACTTTTCCAAAACAGCTATTACTTTTTCTGGTTCTATCTCCTTATGTAGATGCATCCAGACAACATATTCCTTACCTGCAGTCAAAAATAGTTGCAAAACTTTTGTAGCCCTACCAATTCCTATTGGCAAAACTCCTGTAACTTTTGGGTCTAGTGTACCGCCATGTCCTGCTTTTTTTCCAACAATTTGTTTTACCCACGCGGTAACTTGGTGGGATGTTGGACCTTTGGGCTTATCCAAATTTATTACCGAGTAATCTAATAAATACTCCACTGGTCTCTTCCATGGGTCATACCCGTATCTCAAATCTGTTTCAGCTTCCCGTTTTACTAATATTTCATAATCTTCTTTATCATAAGGTAGCCAACATTTTTGGTCTTCTGGTAAAACACACACCATTTATGAGTGTCTAATAGAATAATTTATAAAATAGGTTTGAAACTAGGATTGGATTTAGGCGCAATAACTACTATAATTATGTTAAGTATACTATCATAAAGTCCGATCTTATCCCTGCTCTAAAAGGCGGGGCTTTCAGTTGTAACTATATAAATATATTTTAATCATTATTAAAACCGAGAGATAGTGAAATAGACTAGGATATTGGGGTTTTCTCGAACACATTCCTCTTTTTTAATAAATCCTAGTAAAAAAGATGTAGCATCTTTAATATCATAATCATCTCTAGGAACGAAAGTAATCAATAGATATGGTCATAAATAAAAAAGATATTTATTGCTCTGAAACTACTTCAGCTTGTTCAGATTGCTCCTCCTGAGTAATATTCTCTATTTTACCTTCAATAAACTTTCTTAATGGGTGTTCAGGACTTGCTAAGGGTGAGTATGGGTGGTATTTAACCAAATCTTCTTCTTCCTTTTTAACAAGATATCCTGGAGAAGTTATCACTCTATCTCCAACTACAATATGTTTATGGACTATGAGTTGTCTAGCTTGCTTAGATGTTTTAGCTAACCCTTTTCTCCAAACAATAGTTTGTAACCTTCTCTCTAATATCTCTTTTACTGTAATATTCAAAGCCATTGTAAGTTCGTCATCTGGATTCAATAATCCATATTTCACTAATTTCTGTTTAAACCTCTTCTCTTCTTCAGATATATCAAAACCTGCAGCTCTCTTAGCATTTAGATATCTAACATATTTTCTTATTTTTCTGGCAATAGTTGCAGCTTTCCATAGCTCCTTTTTGTTTTTCAAACCATAATATCTCATTAGCTCCTTCTCAAATTCTAATCTATCCTTTTTCCATGGGTGATTAGGACCTTCCCAGGTTTTCTTTTGTCTCCACATTAAGTAACTTTTTTGATAAATCTTTTAAAATTCTATAAATTTCATCAAATCTAGTATTTATCTTAGAAGCAAATATCTAGGAACCTAGAAACTTAGAAGTTTTAATATAATAAAAAACAAATAATGAGCCTATCTTCTTCTTTGAACTCCTACAGGTCTTTTGGATCTTCTATGATGAGATCTCACTCTCTGCCCTCGTACAGGCAATCCGTGTTTGTGTCTTAATCCCTTCCAGGTTTCAAGTTCCATCTCTCTTTTTATATCAAACTTAACCTGAATTTCCCAATCTGCCCCAACAAGATGTTTATATGTTCCATCCTGTGGATCCCTAGGTCTGTTAAACATCCATTTTGGGATTCCATATTTTTCTGGATTTTTTAAAGCATCTTCTAATCGCTCTAATTCCTCTTCCGTCAATGAACCTAAAGCCTGCCACTTATTAATGCCAAGGACTATGCAGACCGCATGAGAAAATCTCCAATTCACCCCAGGCAGCTTTACTAGTTCAACATAAATAGGTTTGTGTCCATTAAGCTCCTTTCCTGCTATACGTACTACATCTTTAACTTCTCTTCCTTCAGGTACGAATACTTTTTGAGCAGGCATAAAGTCTTAATTATTAGAACATATTTTAAATTTATTTTTGTATGATGAAACCGGGCACTGACGAAGAATGAAGAAGCTAGACTTCGCTGATTAGTAGCGCTGACCTTCCTCACACCATAAAGTGTGAAGATTCTAGAGGGAGTGGGGAGAGTTAGGGTAACATTCCTTTCGTTCGGCCCAGGGTTGGTCTTCTGCTCTAAAGGACGAGACTTTCAGTTGTAAAAATCTTTATATATCTGAGTAGATATTGTCCTATCATTTGGCCAAAAGCCTACACTACATTAAATTAATTTATGTTAATCTAACTTAATATATTATTGATGACATCCCACCCCTAACTGAACAGTGAAGAACCGGTAAAGTGCTGAGATTTTTAAATGAGTATTATCCTCTCTAAATCATAACTTTTGGCTACATTTTGCAATCTCCATAGACTCACCAAAATTAGATGTTCCATACAGAAGGATGTCCATTAAAGACTCATATTGAAAAAACTATCTCTTTATACTGGATAAAGCTATTTATGTTAGATCATCTATAGTATCGAGAGAAAAGAAACAAAAGAGTTAAAGAGACGAGAAAGAAATAAAGAGCGTGGATATGATAATAAATACTCTAAAGAAAAGTGAATTTGTAATAACCTGGCTTGAAAAAGGCTCAAAACGAAAGGCTTTAAATAATAGTTCAGTTAAAAGAGATTACTAATTTAAAAAAAGAAAAATAAATGAGACAAGATGAGTTAAAGGTTGGGAGTGCATAACATTGCGTACTAATTAATATTAATATCTTCTTCAGTCAATAGAAAATAAAGAATAAGCCATTACTATTCAGGAGTCTAAAATGGGGTAATTATCAGTGTTTAATAGATATATAATTACTTAACTTAGGTTATGATAAAGAACACTATAAATGGGTTATATTACGCTACTAAAAGAGATGATTTAATAAAAGACGAACAAAAAGCCATCAATTATAAGATCATAGTTTTTAAAAAAGTTAATAAGTTACTGAAGTTATGGATTATATGAATCTCCACTCTGTTTTCAAACCTTTATCTAGAAGGTTTATTCCAAGCTCTCTTAGTGTATTTCTAATTCTATCCGCTAGTTCATAATTCTTTTGTTTTCTCAGTTCTTTTCGAATCTCTATCAGTAGTTCGATCAATTTATTTGTGAGTTTTGTGTGTAAAGTTCCCTTACTATTGCCATATATAACATCATTCCAACACGCATATATGTTGTTAACAATATTATAAAATTCATATGCGGAATATACTAAAGTAAATTTCTCTGATGGTATTATTTCTCTATTTATGAACCTAGTAGCTTCTAACAGGACTGATGTAGCTGTAGTTGTATCTATATCATTCAGAATCGCGTCAACGAATCTTTTATGATATTCTAATAGGTTTCTCCATAATATTATTTCACTCCTGTTTAGATAGTATGTCCTATCTAAAGAGTCTAAAGCTGTAACAATCGTTTTTATAGTAGAGGTTATATACCGGTAATTTTCCTTAGCTTGCATAATACTACTATCTTTTATATTTAAGGGTTCCCTGTAGTGTGTTGAAATTAAATAGAACCTTGCAGGCATTGCTCCAATCTTGTTTACAAACTCTTTAGCAGGTATGATATTCCCAAGAGATTTGCTCATTTTCTCACCATCAATCATTACATACCCGATATGAAACCAATATCGTACCCATGGTTTAACTCTAAATCTAGCTTCAGACTGTGCAATTTCATTTTCGTGATGAGGAAATATTAAATCCTGCCCGCCAGAATGTATATCGAATTGTATACCCAAATACTTAGAAGACATTGTGGAACACTCTATATGCCACCCGGGTCTCCCTTCTCCTATCTCAGTTTCCCAATAGGGTTCACCGGGTTTTTTAAATTTCCATAAAGCAAAGTCATATGGTTTTATTTTATCCTCTAAAATATCTAACTCCTGTCCCCATGCTTCAGGATTCTTCCTCCTCGATAGTTTACCATAATCTTTAAACTTATCTACCTTAAAGTATATACCTTTCTCTCCTTTATAGGCATAATCTTTCTTTATCAAATCACCCACGAATTCCACAATATCTCCAATGTGCTCTGTTACTTTTGGATTTATATAAAATGGAAGATTTCCCACCTCTTTAATAACCTCTAAGTGATATTTTATGTATTTCTCTGGAATTTCATCCCATCGCATATCCGTTTCTTTAGCTTTCTTAATTATCTTATCATCTATATCTGTAAAGTTGCTTATTGCTATATCAATATATCCCAAGAATCTAAGAGTTCTTCTAAGTGTATCCACAGCAACTTCCGATCTCAAATGACCCACATGCGATTCAGAATATGGAGTAATCCCACAATGGTATATTTTTACAAATGGTGGATCTACTGGTTCAAATACTTCCTTTTTTCTTGTTAGAGTGTTATATATTACCAAAACACCGGACATTCATTTAATTAGTATCTATAATTATAATTAAAAAGTTGTCG
>JAIXNB010000043.1 GCA_020697515.1 Nanobdellota archaeon | reverse complement strand
TTTCTCTCCAGAATTTCAGCACATCTTCCTCCTGTTTTGTACTCCATCTCTTAGAAAGTTTATCCATTAATCCGATAGGTCATTTAAAAATTTATAAGCCTAAAACTTTAAAATTTTATTAGTAAAACTTCTCGCTCTTAATTATCTCAGCTGCCCTCTCCCCAAAGTTGTTTAAGGAATAAACAGTGAGGTATATATCAATAAGTGGAGTGATCTTATTTGGAGAATGAATATTGATAAAATAAACGAGAAAATTTTAAAGATCTAAAAACCAACATTGGAGGATTTGACAAATTATATATCGTAGAGTGCGAGATTTGTAACTCTTATAATACTATTTTTAAAGTTTTCTTTGAAACACCTTAAATGCCGAGGCAAAAGCCACACTTAAATTTAGCAACAATAGGACACGTAGACAACGGCAAATCAACATTAGTAGGTAGATTAATCTATGAATTGGGGCTAATAGATGAAAAGATATTGCAGCAATTAAGAGAGCTGGCAAAGGAGTTAGGTAAAGAAACTTTCGAGTTTGCTTATTTGATGGATAAAGCTAAGGAGGAGAGAGAAAGAGGTGTTACTATAGATCCAACCCATTATAAAATAGAAACTAAAAAATATGAGATAACTTTCATAGATCTGCCAGGACACAGAGATTTCATTAAGAACATGATTACTGGTGCAAGCCAAGCAGATGCTGCAATATTAGTGGTATCTGCTAGACCAGGTGAGGCTGAAACCGCTTTAGGTCCAGACGGACAGGGTAGAGAACACTTATTATTAGTAAGAACTCTAGGTGTACAACAGATAATTGTAGCAATTAACAAAATGGATACTGTTAACTACGATCAGAAGAGGTATGAGGAAGTTAAAAACATGGTATTAAAGTTAGCACAGGCTTTAGGTTATAAACCAGAACAGATAAAAGCAATAGTACCAGTTTCAGCATACTATGGAGATAATGTTGTAAAGAAATCTGATAAAACCCCATGGTATAATGGTCCAACACTATATGAAGCTATGGATTTGTTAGAGGAACCCCCAAGGTTAATAGACAAACCATTAAGAATCCCTATACAAGATGTTTATAATATAAAGGGGGTAGGTGTCGTCCCAGTTGGAAGAGTAGAATCTGGAAAGTTGAGGCCCGGTGATAAAGTAGTGTTCTTACCATCTAGGAAACCAAATGGTGTTGTTGGTGAAGTAAAATCTATAGAAATGCATCATCAACAGACCGAAGAGGCAATACCTGGTGACAACATAGGATTCAACGTAAAAGGTGTAGAAAAAAGAGATATTGGAAGAGGAGATGTAGTGGGCAAGTTAGGAGAACAATTACCAACTGTGGCCGAGGAGTTTGAAGCAAGAATTATGGTCTTGTGGCATCCGTCTGCAATAGCACCAGGATACGCTCCAGTATTCCACATACACACAGCCCATGTATCAGGTAAGATAGTCGAAATAAAAGCAAAGTTAGATCCAAGAACAGGACAAGTGGCAGAGCAAAATCCACAATTCATAAAACAAGGAGATGCTGCAATTATAAAGGTAGTTCCAACAAAACCAGTAGTTGTAGAGAAATTCCAAGATTTTCCAAACACTTCTCTGTCAAGATTCGCAATGAGAGACATGGGTAAAACTGTAGCAGTAGGGCAAGTACTAGATGTAAAAGCTAAGAAAATAGAGATAAAAACATAGGAGCCATCTATACAACTTTTTATTTATTTTTACTAATATTTACTAGATTTAACTCTTTTTTAGGCATATTGAGGTTATAATAATTGCAAAAGTATAATCACCGGGTAAAGGAATTAGGGTTAGTATTATAAAATCATTTTAAGATTTTTGCTCTAACTTTTAAATGCGACTTAGAATTAAGGTTTGGGGAAATAATATAGATAATGTAAATTATGTAATAAATGAAATATTAAAGATAGTAGACCAACTAGGTATTGAGAAATCTGGTCCAATACCATTACCAACGAGAATATTGAGGGTTCCAACAATGAGGACATTAGGTAAAAGAGGTACCAAAATATGGGAAACCTATCAGATGAGGATTTATAGGAGAATTATTGAAGTAGCAATGGATGAAAGATTCATAAAACAATTCATGAGAATACAAATACCATCAGGAATACAAATATCAATGAAAATAATAAAATAGTTGTAAAATGATAAGTGGAGTTGATATTGTTTCAAAAATTTTATTGGCTGTGACTACTGCGACAGTGTTGGTACTTTTTATTGGTTTAAAGAAAGCAATCTTAATAGAAAAGAAAATACTTCGTTTAGAAGAAAAAATATTAAGTGTAGAAGAAAAGATATTGAAAATTGATAAAAAAATTGAGGAATTGTTAGAATCTAAGGAAAAATAAGAGCTTTTGATATACTTTTTCATCCATCTTTTTAAAATATAGATTTTTGTCTAAGATTCACTCAAGACTATTTATATACTTTATTTTTAAGGATTAATCAATGAAGTATGCGTTAGTAAGATTCAGTGGAATATACTTATTCGATGAAAATATACGTTTAGTGGATAAGAAAAAAGTTGAATTTGATGCAGAAGATATTTTAACTATAAAAGAAGGAAAATTACCTAACAATATCAAAAAGATACTCCCACAGGGAGTACTATTTCTAGGACAGCGTTTTGAGGATTTCAGAACAGAGGATAACGTAGGAAAAATAAGAAAAGCTCTAGGGCAGATACGGGATGAGGACTTTATTACAGTTCAACCACAATTTGTTAGAGCTGCCATTAGAGATATTTCTAGATCCGTAACAAGAGATTTGATAATAATCCAGGCTATATCGATGTTAGATGATTTAAACAAAATAATTAACTTGATGATGGAAAGATTTAGAGAGTGGTATGAATTATATTTACCAGAGTTATCCCAGATGATAGATGATCATGAAAAATTTGTGAAAACAGTTTCTGGCAAGACGAGAGAGGAGTTAATGAAAGAATATGGGATAGAGGATACCATGGGAGGTGATTTAACTGAAATGGATATTGAGATGTTGAATAATATATCTAAAAGAATACTTGAGTTATATAGACTTAGAGAAGATCTAAGAAAGTATATTGAGAAACTGATGGAGGAGGTGGCACCAAACGTAAAAGCTATTGCAGGTCCAACAGTTGGGGCGAGATTAATTGCCTTAGCCGGTGGATTGAAGGAGTTGGCAATGCTACCTGCATCAACTATACAAGTTCTAGGCGCTGAGAAAGCTTTGTTCAGGCATTTAAGAAAGGGTACCCCACCCCCAAAGCATGGTGTATTGTTTAATCATCCGATGGTTCAGAAGCTTCCTAAAAAGAGAAGGGGTGCTATGGCTAGAACTTTAGCAGCAAAAATCTCCATAGCTGCAAAGGTGGACGCATTTACACCGGGTAAATTCATTGCAGATAGATTACAAAAGGAGTTAGAAGAGAGATTTAGGCAGCTAAAGGAAGGTATAAAAGGTAAAACAAAATAAGTAAAAAATGAAGTTCAGACCTATCAGAGAAAATCCACATATATATACAGATGGCAGAAGATTGTATACTAAAAATTTGATTCCTGGGCAGAAAGTTTATGGCGAAAGAATAATTAGGGAGAAAGGAGAAGAGTATAGAGAATGGATAGTTAACAGATCCAAGCTTGCTGCTGCAATTAAAAAGAGAATAAAGGAAGTACCTATAAAACCAGGGGATAAGATATTATATCTTGGTATCGCGGCTGGTACCACAGCATCCCACATTTCTGATATAATTGGGTGGGACGGGGTAATTTTTGGTATAGACGTTGCTCCTAGGATAATGAGAGAGTTGATACCTATTGTAAAAGATAGAAAAAATATAATACCTATATTAGAAGATGCTTCCAAACCAGATAAATATTTACATATTGTCTCTAGAGTGGACTTAGTATACGAAGATGTTGCACAACCACACCAGGTTGATATATTCATTAGAAACATAGATTATTATTTAAGAGGAGGGGGGTATGGATTCCTAGCAGTTAAAGCTAGATCAATTGATGTTACAAAAAACCCAAAAGTGATATTTAGAGATGTTGAAAAGCAACTAAGAGAATACGGTTTTAGAATAATCGATGTTGTACGATTAGATCCATATCATAAGGATCATGCAATGTTCTTAATACAAAATAAGTGATAAGGAGTATGAAGGTTATAAAGGTTTTTGGGTACTTAGGTTAAATCAAGTTGTTTTAATATCTCCTTTTCATCCCTGTTTTCCCCTACATATATCTGATAAGATCCTGGTAACTTATTTTTAGCAATTCTTAAATAATCTTTTATATCTTCAAATATTCCTTTGTTGAAGTATATAGATAAAACTATCCTACCAGGATATAGTTGCGCAGCCCTTCTAACTGGTTTTCCAAATGCCAGACGCATACCTTGAGAAATACGGTCAGCACCGGCCCCATAGGCTATTGGGTGTTCTCTTACAACATGATGTGGGTACGCCCTTATTAAGAATAAATAATCTTTAACCCTTCTCTCTAAGTATTTGTTTATATTAATTCTTATAGCTTCTAAGGATGCATCTGATATTTGAACATGCTCCAAGGCGATTAGATGTCCAACATACTTCCACTCTTTTGGTTTTCTACATTTCTTACCCATCACCAAGATCCTTACTTTAGACGGTGGGGCACCTGGGATAAAGTTCTTTCGTTCACTATAAGAAAATCTTGTATAGGGTCTTTCTACAGGTCTGTGAACTCTCCATGGTCTAACTCTTGCCATTTGTTTAGGATTCAATATAACCTTTATAAACAATTTTTAGGTATAACATCTTATGTCTGATGGTACTGCTGCAAAAGGAAAAAGGAACAAACGAAATCATATTATATGTAGACGTTGTGGTAGAAGATCTTTTAATCCAGATAAAGGATATTGTTCCCATTGTGGCTTTGGAAGGAGCTCTAAGATGAGGCAATACTCTTGGTCATATAAAGCTAAAAGAAAATGGTGAATAAAGAACAATTGAAAGAAGCTGCTAAACAAGAAGAAAAAACCCTATCGCAGATTGAAAGGCAACAGCTCGAGCTAGAATCCTGGCAACCAAAAACGAAGCTAGGTAAGTTGGTGAAGGAGGGTAAGATACAGGATATAGACTACATAATAGTTAACGGGTATAAAATACTGGAAGCAGAGATAGTGGACTATTTGTTACCTGAGTTGAAAGTGGAATTTATCAGATTGGCACTTTCAAAAGGTAAATTTAGGAAACCAAAGCTAGTTAAAATGGTTCAAAGAAAGACAGCAGAGGGTAATAAACCTTCTTGGATTGCTCTAGCTGTTGTAGGTGATGAAAATGGACATATTGGTATCGGTTTAGGTAAGGGAGATGATGTTCCAAAAGCAATGCAAAAAGCTGTAAGAGATGCTAAACTAAATATAATTGCAATATTAAGAGGGTGTGGATCTTGGGAGTGTGCATGTGGACAACCTCATTCTATTCCCTATAAAATTATGGGTAAAAAAGGTTCTGTGAGGATACATCTATTACCAGCTCCTGTAGGTGTAGGTTTAGTAGCATCTGACGAAGCTAAAAAAGTGTTTAGACTTGCTGGGATAAAGGATATCTGGGTACAATCTTTCGGACAAACTAGGAGAAGAATAAACTTTATAGGAGCTATCTACGATGCATTAAAGAAATTATCATTGGTGAGGGTGCATCCAGCATATCTCCATCTATCTGGATTAAAAGTTGGAAAGATATAAAATGGAGAGATCAAAAAGGATTGTTGTAATAAGAATAAAGGGGGTTGTAAAAGCCCCTAGTGAAATAAAAGACACTTTACACCTACTAAGGCTAAGGAGAACAAACGTTGCAGTAGTACTGGATGATAGACCATCCTTCATTGGGATGGTAAAAAAGATTGAGCCATGGGTAGCCTGGGGCGAGATATCTCCAGAGGTGTTTAAGAAACTCCTATTAAAGAGAGGTAGACTGGAGGGGGATAAAAGAGTTACAGAAGAGTATATAAAACAAACTACTGGGATGGACATAGATACTTTTGTTGAAAAGTTCTTCAGATTTGAAGTAGAATTAACAGATATACCACGGTTAAAACCTTTCTTCAGATTAAAACCACCTTCCGGCGGATATCCAAGAAAGGGTATAAAAGTTCAGGTAACTCAGGGAGGAACTTGGGGATATTGGGGGGATAGGATAAATAAGCTTTTGGAGACTATGATATAAAGTATTTTTTATTAGAATTTCTTTTCTGGCTTCTTGTAGATTCAAGATCTAACGATCCGTCATTGTTCAAATTTAAACAGATTTTAACCTTTTAGGGCCCGGGCCGGGATTCGAACCCGGGACCTCTCGGTCCACAGCCGAGCGCTCTGCCGCTAAGCTACCCGGGCCATTATATTATAAAAAATGATTAGAAAAAACTTTTATAACTACTTCTTAAACTTTCCGACCTCTACCCCTACTAAAAGGATGGGACTTCATGGTTGTGATAGTTATAGTTAAAAGACTGCTATCATAGTATGTTGGTATAAATTATATAATTAAGATTTAAGGATTTAAAATAGTTTCCGGGTTTAATAGCATTTTTATATACTATGGAATGGGAGAATCCCTCAAGGCTGATGATTAAGCTAATTTGTGGGGAGAACAGAAATATTCCAGGGACAGATAGATACTCTTTACTAAAATGAAAGGGCTTCATTTTTGGATAGAGGGAAGATCAGATTAATTAAATTATCGTTATAATCATAATCAATGGTCGTTAGAAGGAAAAAGAAATATAGGAAATACCTAGGTAAACGCTATGCTAGACGTGGTTATAACGATAGAAATAGAGGAGCAGGTAATAGGGGAGGTAGGGGGATTGCTGGATGGAGATTTAAAAAGCAGAAATATATGAAAATAATAAAAGAACATCCCGAGTTATTTGAGGACAAAAAAGGTTTTGTGCCTCCAAAAAGAAGGAAAATCTATGCTATTAATCTATGCCAAATTGATGAATACATAGACGCTTGGAAAGAAGCAGGTCTTGTCAAAGAGGAGAATGGAAAACTAGTTGTAAATCTAGTTGATTTAGGTTATAACAAATTATTAGGAAAAGGCAAAATATCTATACCTATAAAGATCATTACACCATATGCCTCTGAGTCTGCTATAGAGAAAGTTAAAGAAGCCGGAGGAGAAGTAGTACTCCAACTATATTAATTTTTTACCAATTTAATTAACTTTTTAAATAATCCGTTTAGAATTAAAAAATGGATGTATCAGTACAAAAGAGGTTAGCTGCAGATGCTTATGGAGTTGGTGTAGATAGAGTTTGGATAGATCCTACTAAACTAGAAGAAGTTTCAAAAGCTCTAACCAAAGAAGATATCAGAGTATTAGTAGAGAAAGGCATTATAAAAATAAAACCTATTAAGGGTCAATCTAGAGTTTGGGCAAGGATAAGACATCTGCAAAAAAGAAAAGGCAGGAGAAGGGGACCCGGTTCTAGAAAAGGATCAAAAACTGCTAGATTAGAGCGAAAAAGATCATGGATTAATAGAATTAGAGCATTGAGATCTCTTTTAAGAACATTGAAACAGAAAGGGTTAATCGACAGACATCTATATAGGAAATTGTATTTAATGGCAAAAGGAGGGTACTTTAGATCTAGATCACACTTGTTATTCTGGTTGAAGGATAGGGGTTATCTAGAATAACTTGGTACTATACACTTTTTATTTCCTAATATTTTCTTACACAAATTACCAAACCCTTTTACAACTACAATAATACAGCATATGTAATATATAGATAACTACGCAGACTTAGTTATATTGTTAGTTTTTTTAAGTATTTTTATGGTAGTTAAAAAATGGCTCATGGTCCTAAGTATCTTGTAAAATATAGAAGGCATAGAGAAGATAAGACTGATTATAGAAAAAGATTAAAGCTGTTGTTGTCTAGAAAGCCAAGATTAGTTGTTAGAAGAAGCCTAAATAATCTTGTTGTTCAAACTGTATTATATAATCCAAATGGGGACAGAGTTGTTGTGACAGTACACTCTAAATACTTATATAAAAAATTTGGATGGTTAGGACATAGAGGGAGTATCCCTACAGCATATTTAACAGGCCTTGTAGCTGGATTTGAATCTATACTAAAAGGAATTAATGAAGCTATTCTGGATATTGGCAGACAAAGAAAAACAAAGGGAAATAGTCTATTTGCAGCTCTAAAAGGTGCTGTAGATGCCGGTATGAAAGTATCATATAGTGAAGATATCTTGCCTAGTGAAGATAGAATCAGAGGCGAGCACATATCAAATTATGCTAAACTATTAAAGGAGCAAGATCCTGAAAAGTACAGGAGACAGTTTTGCGGTTATCTGAGTAGAGGATTAGAGCCAGAAAAATTGTCAAGACATTTTGAAGAAGTTCTCACTAGGATTGTAGATCATTATGTAAAGAAATTAGATGAGAAAGGAATAAATATTGAGGTTCCAATAGTCCAAAAGCTAAAACTATAACCTTATTGTTTTTATATAATTCAATACAATACTATAATTTATAATTTTTTCTATATCTTTTATCAAATGGATTGGAAGACAAATTTAGATCCATTAATAAGGGATTACTTAAATCAACTTCTAAAAGAGGTTATTAAATATAGAGCAGCTTATTCAAAAGCTAAAGATATCTCTAAAGCCCAGATCTGGGTTGCTCTTGCTCTGTTATATAGAGAGATAATTCTTATTAAGTCCGCTATAGAAGAAATTAGAGAAAAATTGTATGATGAGGAGGAAAAATCCAAAATAGAAAAAACGCTAAAGAAATATTAGTAGACATAGGCTATTAGTACACCCCCTATCTTTTCTTCTTTTGCCTCTTTGTTAGTTTTTATTCCTTTATCTGTGGATAATATTAAAATTCCAAAACCTCTAGCAGGCAAAAATCTTTTTTCCCACTTTTCTAACTCTTTATAGCTTGTTGGGAATCTTGGCTTTATAGCATTCCCTTTATTAAAATACTCTGTAAGTTTTACTTTTACTTTTCCGCCCCTTTCCCAAGTTAGAACCTCATAGTATTCCACATACCCATATTGTTTTAACTTTTCCAATATGTTTAGTAATAGCTTATTTATTGGTCCAAACGTTACTTCAAACTTTCCAACGTTTACACAATTAGTTGCATGAGCAAAAAAATCATTAATTATATCACTCATTTTATTCACCCATAACTTTGAACCCTAATAAATGTGCCCTTTCTCTAAAACACCTACCACATATATATAATCCATATAATCTTATTATTCTTTCATGAGATCCACAGATTGCACATTTAATTGCTCCTTTCCCATATTTATTTTTCTTGTTTTCAACCCCTAATTCATTTAATACTGATATTACGTCTTTATTCTCTCTAATTGCAATTTCTGCAATTTCTTGAACATTTTTTATTTTGCCCTCCCTAATAAGTCTTTGTATCTGTTGTTTCACATATCTTGGAGCATTATGTTTTATTATCTTTGCTAGAGTACCCGGTTTATTCCTTTGCAGATCCACTAAATAGTCCCAGCCGGTTGGCATTAACTATGATAATAAAAAACTTTTAAATAACATTAACCTGTAAGTAAGTTCTCCTTTAAACTTACTGATCAACAAATTTTTGTTAGTAAGATAAACCACAACCCCTATTTCGGTGAAATAGATAACCCTTATAGCTATTCATAGTATCATTATAATTTAATGATAGATCCTGATAGATGTACTAAGGTATGTAGAAAATAAGTTTGGATTTGATACTAAGTTAGTTGAGAAGTATGCTAAGGCTGTGGATGAGTATGCAGTTGCATATAAACCGTAGACATACCTATCAAGATCTGGAATACTTGTGTTAAATCTACTGGTAAATACTCTATATACTGTTGGAAAAGGATTTGGTGTTTTTATATGAAGGGAGAGACCCTACACTTCTAAAAATCTAGAAAAATTATTATACGTATATCCGATTGTAGCTAGAAAATCTCCAAAAAGACTCTTTCTAACACATTTAAAATATCTAATACATTGGAGTTTCTACCTGTAGGGAATTTATATGTTCGTAAAAAAGGGAGTATCTGAGTTTTTGAGAGTCTTAGGTATGGATAATGAAAAAACGATATAACCTAATTTTAAGAGAGTTAGATGATCTTTTATTACAAGAATATAAAATCAAACATCTAGCAAATTTCTCAGAGTACGAACGGAAGTTAATTAAATCTATGATTGATAGTGGAATCACGCTGGATAAATTGTTAATATATTTTCAAGTAGGTATATATAAACTTGGTGTATCCTATATATACGATTCTGTTACGGACTAAGATAACATAGATAAAGCTAAAATATATAGAATACAAAAGAAGTGCTAAAGAGTCATCCGTTTGAATACAAGCATATTACTAATGAATAATACTAAAGCTTAGATCTGTCAGAGTAGTTTACTGTCCATCTTTTGGGCTTTAATTTCTCCCTTATAAACTCAAGAGCTTTCCACGGATCAGTGTGATATCCACAAGTATAAATATCATAGGTAGCATAATTATATTCCTTCCATGTATGAATTGCTATATGACTCTCTTCAACAAGGGCGATTACTGAGATGCCTCCCTTCTCTCCCTCTATCTTCCAAGACTTTAACTCAATTAGGGTGGCATTTGCAATCTTTACAGCTTCCCTAACAACCTCTTCCATAAATCGAGAGTCATAATATGCTTTCTGCTCTTGTAAGTCATAAAAACTACCATAAATATGTTTACCTACTATTTGACCTTTCATTTATACTAATACCACTTGGTAGGTTAATAGTTTGGGTGTACTCTAATAATAAATCCTTTTCCTGTAATGACATACTCTGTCCATGGGAGAACTATACAACTCTCATACTTTTTTAGTCCTAACGAGTTTTTGCTTTTAATAATTACATTATCTAATGCTATAAGAATGTTAACTCTTTCATCAATAAAGCTCTTTTCTCCATCAATCTCTATTACTTCTGCATAAAATTCTTTCATTTTGAGTTTCATTCTATCCTTTCTTATTCTAACTTGTTTAATGCACTTTT
This sequence comes from Nanobdellota archaeon, assembly GCA_020697515.1. Classification (GTDB taxonomy): domain Archaea; phylum Nanobdellota; class Nanobdellia; order Nanobdellales; family Nanobdellaceae; genus JAIXNB01. The sequence goes on along the minus strand of JAIXNB010000043.1, from coordinate 3,841 downwards.
TAGCTTTTTCTATGTGAACCTCTCTTCCATAGGGATCATAAATTCTATAAGTTAGATTTGATGGGGTTGAAACTTCAAGAAGAAAAATATTCTCCGCTGTATGAATCGTGCCTGGGTATATTGAAAAAGTATCAAAAGGTTTTGCTTCAAACACTCTAAGATTATCTAGTGTTATTTCTTTTGAGTGATCTTTTACACCTAAATAAACTTTTCCCTCGCTTAGGGCTATCCATCCTTCACTTTTTCCTTTATCTTTTTCTCCAAGTTCCTTTGCAATTTCGTCGCTTGGATGGACTTGAATGCTTAAAATTTTACCTATATCAAGTAGTTTCACTATTATTGGGAACTCTTTAAAGCCCAAAATATTCTCAAATCTTTTAACAAAATCTGTTAGAGGAACAACTTTCTTTTTATATAATACCTTACTAACTCCGGAAAAATGAGTAGAAACCTCCCAGGATTCTCCAACACCTTTTCCACCTTTAAATTTTTCCAATAGGTTACCCGCCCACTCTTTTTTCTTGAGAAGGGGAATATTTTTTACTACAGCCTCCATGTGAAGGTTTCTGTAATTTAATTACTTATATTCTATACTAATCGGACTTCCTCCCACTGTTCTCCCCTCAAAATTATCCATAAACAGTAATATTCATCTACCTTGAGAGAGCTTCTCATCCTATATTACATAGATTTCATTAGGGAGCGTTCTAAATATAACCCCCTACATTCTGACTTTTTAAATGATACTAAAATTTGGAAACTGTTTTGAACTCTAAATGACGAGACCTTCAGTTGTAAAAAGTATATAGCCTTAAGCTCTAATGCCCCCGCCGGGATTCGAACCCGGGTCTCGGGGGCGAGAGCCCCGCATCCTAGACCTGGCTAGACGACGGGGGCCTTAATAAGATTTAATCTCATTTTAATACTTTTATTCTTTATCATAGTTATGATGGCTTCTTATTGAATAAAAATTTTGGGCAAATCTTGTACATCTCTAAAATTATTCTAAATTAAGTAGTATTTAGATCTGAGGTTTTAATACAAAAACTAAGTACGCCGCGGCGGGGATTCGAACCCCGGCCCCCTTAACGGAGATCCGGTCTCGAGCCGGACCCCTTGGTCCGCTCGGGCACCGCGGCATACACTATAATATACTTCCAGATTTTGCACCAATTTATATCAAAAATCTGATTGGAAATAGTTTAAAGCCTTTAAAGAAGGACATAAAAAGTTTTAAATTTAAAACCAGTATCTCTCATTTCCATCCTGTTTCTATCTGCAGTATAACTCTCTGTTCCCTCGAAGCTCTTTATATTATTTATATTCAGTAAAGAGCCCCGGGCGGGATTTGAACCCGCGACCTCCCGGTTACGAGCCGGGCGCTCTACCACTGAGCTACCGGGGCAGTATTTACTAAAATAATTACATAACGGTACTACGATATTTACAGCTAAATTATGAACAAACTCTTTAAATTTTCCAATGAGCAGGATATTTAGAGTTTCCTATTAGACTCTTATCAAGTACTCAATATAAAGATAAGAGATCTTAGAGTCACCAACTTCAAACGTAAAACAAAGAAATATATAAGTAATAAATATTTTTGGATATTCTCTTAAGCAATATGGAAGGTCCAAAAGTAACTCCATGGGAGGTTCAAATAAAGACCGAAGAAGACTACAAGAGATTAATAGAGCTGTTTGGAGTAAAACCTTTAACCAATGAATTAAAAGAGAGGCTGAAGGAACTGACTGGGGAGCTACATCTACTGATTAGAAGAGATTTTTACTATGCTCACAGAGATTTAGATTTGGTAATAAATGATGTGGAGGAAGGTAAAGGATTTTTCTTATATACTGGTATAGCACCTAGTAAGGGGTCTATGCACATTGGTCATTTAGTTCCTTTTATCTTAACACAATGGTTTCAGGAAAAATTCGGAGCCAATGTCTATATAATGTTCCCGGATGAAGAAAAATATTGGGCAAAAAAGGTAGACTCTGTTAAAGAGGTTCAGGAGAAAATAAGAAATATTCACGCGAGATTTATTGCTGCTCTTGGTTTTGACCCGGATAAAACCTTTATGTTTATGGATTCAGAGTATATCAAACAATTATATTCTGCGGCTATCCCTATTGCTAGGAGAATAAACATTTCTACCGCTAAATCTGTATTTGGTTTTAGTGGAGATACTAGTATCGGATTAGTATTTTATGTTGCATTACAGATTGCTCCTACGTTCTTTGAAGAAAAAAGACCTTTAATACCTTGTGGAATAGATCAAGATCCGTATTTCAGAGTTCAAAGGGATATAGCTCCTAGTTTGGGGGGATATAAAACTGCGGATATCTTAAGTAAGATGGTTTGGGGGCTGAAGGGACCATATACTAAAATGTCCGCATCTGATCCTGAAAGTGCAATATTTGTCACAGATGATTATGAAACCGTAAAGAGAAAAATATTCAAGTATGCATTTAGTGGAGGGCAACCAATATTAGAGTTACATAGAAAATTGGGAGGGAATCCGAATATAGATGTAAGCTTTTTCTGGCTAAAAATATTATTCGAACCAGATGATAAAAAATTGAAAGAGTTGGAGGATTCATACAGAAATGGAGAGTTAACTACCGGGGAACTAAAAGAATATACTATTAAGAAGATATGGGAGTTTCTAGAGCCTTTACAAAAAAGAGCTAAGAAGATTAATATTGATAAATACTTTTATGAAGGTAAATTAGCCCAGGAAATGTGGAATTGGAAATTTCCTCTACCCTAGATCTTTTTATAATCTATATCTAGATCATCCAATTTACTTATTATCTTTCTTCTAAAGTCAGATTTTGTTCCTTTCCAATCGATTAAAGCATAATCCACCTTAGGAGCCGTGTTCTTTATCATTACCTCGATCATATACTCCTTAGCACAATCCATGACATATTTTGGCATGATATGTCCTATGGACACATCTTCATTGATTACTATCTTTGTAAACTTTGGGGCATAGTGAGGACCCCCGAATCCTATAGTTACATCAGACTCCACTGGTCTCAAGTTAATTATATTTTCACAAGCTAAAGTAATGGTATTGTAGTCGTTCCATTCCCTTATAGTACTTCCAACCTCTATCCATATTGAAGGTTTATTTAAATTAGGTCCATGGTGTGTTACTTCCAGAGATGCTCTATATCCCAGAGGGCAGTTTTCATAATAGAACAATAATGCAGATTTGATGTATTGGGCAGGTGCTATACTCAATGTATAATCTCTCCCTCCTACATCTGCTTTGCAAAAATTCCCATCAGAATGTACTGTTAATGTTGGAATTTCTTCTTTTGAAGAATGTTTTGAAGCAAAAATAACTAAATCCACTTCTGGAAAATCCTTATCAATATAATAAGCTTCTACGAGATCATCTTTTATTTTAATTAGATAAAAATCTTTGTATTTGTATATGGGATTTCCTTGATATTTAAATTCTGTTTCTACAAAATTAAAATTCTCTATGAAAGCATTAAACATATTTATTGACGCCTCATCTCTATCAGAAGTCACTATTAATTTCATAGATTTACCAATTTCCATTAAAACTTTAAATATTGAGATGTCTTTACAGCTAAGATTACTTTGAGAATCTAAAGTACATAACTATTTATGAAAGTTAGATTTTGAAGGAGAATACAATAATAAAACCGACTTATATTGGTAGTTTTACGTAGGATTGATGTTTTGCCCCTTAAACAAGAGATCAACAATAACTCTCTATAAAGTTTTAAGTTTGATTAAAAGATATGAAAATAAAAGAAAAACCCGAAGATTTCTATGTCAAAGAAATCATAGATCT
>JAIXNB010000042.1 GCA_020697515.1 Nanobdellota archaeon | reverse complement strand
TATTCTTGGAAAATTTTTTACACTTCTAAAAATATTAGTATCTTCAAAATTTGAAACTTTATATAAAAATACGACATTTCTATATCCTTTTCTTATATATTCCTTTACAAGTTCCTCCTCATTTTTGTCTGGGAGTGCGATGTCAAACATATATTGATTTACATTATTTAAACAAACTAAAATAAGGTTTAATCTAAAATATATAGTACATTGTCATTACAACTGAAAGTCTCATCCTCTTAAGGTGGAGGAGATTTGAGGAGTTTCTCTTTTCATCTGACCTCATCAACTGAAAAACTTTACAGGAAGGATTTTTTGTTAGGTAAGACAATATTAAGTAATAAGTCAATTTTAGACATTAATACTTGTTAGAGTCTTTGTAGGTGTTTTATTCTATTTTCAATAGAAGGGTGCATACTTATCACCTCAAACCACTTACCTGTTTTTTCAGGAACTAGATTTATTTCAGCTAGTTTTTTTAGGGCTCTAACAGTAACTTCTTTGCCACATATCCTTGCAGCAAATTCATCTGCTTTGAATTCATTTCTTCTTATTATCCATGACTCTATTCCCAAATTCCAAAAAAGTACTGCAAAAGATAATATCACAAAAAAGGTTAGAGGAGAGGAAGAGATATCAATTCCAATATTCGAGGCACCATAAACTATTCCAAGCCAGAAAAGAAACCAAGAAATAGCTGCAAAGGCATTTATCCAAAGGTGTTTTCCTTTTATGTGCCCAATCTCATGAGCAACTATAGCTTTTATCTCTTCCTTATCAAAGTCTCTTAAAAGAGTAGGAGTTAATATGATGTAGCGGTAATTTGGAATTATTCCTGTTATCATCGCATTTGCACCTTCATGCTCAGGTTTCCCTTTAACCACAACGTCTTTAACCTTCACTCCATACTCTGAACAGAATTTTAATATCTCTTCCTTAAGTTTTGGATCAAGTTTATATGTAGGACCAATTTTTATAAAAATTGTAGGATAGATTGTAAAGAAAATAAGTACCAATATAGAAAATAATACAAAGCTAAACCACCATTTGGATGTTAAGCTTTCTGGAAGAGATAATATAAGGATAATCCAAATGAATATAAAAACAAACATTGGACCTAAAACCTGTGCTAATTCTCCGAAAACATCTTTTTTCTCAATTTTCCCTTTTGTAATTTTAGTTCCAAGTTTAACCGCTTCATAAGTTACAAGAAAGATTGATATCAACATAGGGGAAACTATAATGAATATAAACAAAAGAGCTTTTATTATTTTAGGGAGTAAAAGGGAATTGAGAATGTTATATGCCCTATCTAACATTCCAAGAAGAATTGTAATGATAATATAAGTCATAGAAGAAGATACGCAAAGAAGTTCTATCTTCATTAAATCATATATTTTCTTTTTCTCTGAAACGTCTTTTTGGAGTACTTTTTCCCCAAACCAGCGCATAATACGGGGTGGTATTGTTATACAAGCGATTACCATCAAAAACCATAAAATTACTGAAAATTCGGGTATTTGGTTCATCTGGATTAAAAATATATAATATTACTTAATAGTGCAAAAAGGAGACAATCTTTGCCTCGTTCTAAAAGAAGAAGATTCACGGTTGTGAAGATGTTAAAAGTTTAAACGATTTCCAAAATTCTTCTAGTCCTGGATTAATTATATGTGGCTTACCAATATATCCACAGTTTATACATTTCCACAAACCATCTTTAGCATATAGAGGGATAATATTTTCGGATCCGCATTTTGGACAAATATGTTTCATTTAAAAATAAAGCATTATTTTATATATAAAGATTTGATAAACAACTAATTTTAGCAAAACTGGTTCATAAAACTTAGTAGATAAAATCTTACCTTTTATATTGATGAGAGGTCAGATGAGGATACTTTCTTGTCTAGCAAGTATTCTTAAGTATTTTACAAATTCTTCAAACTTATCTATGGGTATAACCGCTCCAGCTGCTACATCATGCCCTCCTCCAAATCCACCTACCTTCTCAGCGGCCATTCTAACAACTTTTGAGAGATTTTTCCCAGGTGGAGACCCTACTAATCTCACAGAAACCTTATAGTATTCTTCATTTTGTTTTACTGTTACTATAAGTATTCTTGAGTTTATATATTTGTTATTAGCAAATATGGTTGCAATAGGACTGGCTAAAGTATCTAACTCTGTATGGCCAGATAAGTCTATGATTGCAATACCCCCTTTTTCAATTATAGGTACTTCTCCATTGTATATTTTATTAAGAAGCTCTACAATCATTCTCTTGTAGTCTATTATTATATCCTGCACGTCATCTAAGTATTTCCTATCTCCTAGAAAAAATGCGATAGCTCTAGATGGTTTATTCAGTCTGCCTGCAGCATTAAAGATATATGCAATCTCTCGAAGTTCCTTAAAATAGAATCCATTTTCTATTAAATACAAATTACCCAAAACATTTTCGGCATCCGGAATATCATGTCTTAGCCGTATTTTAATTATTTCACTAATTAGCTTTCTTTGTTCTTCTTCAGCCAAATCTAAATAAGTAGTAAAACTCCCCCTTTTTTTAAGAGGAATCCTTAATGT